>CBDUSG010000325.1:0-4768 GCA_965369575.1 uncultured bacterium
CGAATGGGCCCGTGCCGTCGCGCGCTCCGGCAGAATAAAGGCCGAGCCCGCCGATTTCGCCGGGACGCAAGAGTACTCCTCGATCGACAATTATTCTAAATCTACGGCTGAGTTCTCTCCCGGCGAGCGCGCGGAGACAGTTTGCAAGCTGATAGAGAGGTGCGCAGGGCAGGACGCCAAAGCCGCGGGCGCAGTCTCGAACTCTGAAAACGCCTTGGCCATAGCCAACTCGGCCGGCCTGAGAGCATACCACGCACTCACCGACGCCAACTTCACGGCCACGGTGTCGGCCGCCGACGGCTCGACCGGCTGGTGTGACGCCTATGCCGTCGGCGTCTCGAGACTGGAAACCGATGATATGGGCGGACGCGCGCTCGAACGCGCAGTCGCCGGGAAGAATCCGCGAAGGCTCGAGCCCGGGAGATACACGGTTATCCTCGAAGAAGCGCCGGTCAAGGATTTGCTCGATTTTCTCAACTGGCTCGGCTTCGGCGCGCAGTCGTTCGAGGAACGCCGCAGCTACATGTGCGACAAGCTGGGCGAGAAGATCACGGGCGACAACATAACCATCGCGGACGATGCCTATCATCCTCTGAGCGCGGGTGTGCCGTTCGACTTTGAGGGAATGCCCAGGCAGCGCGTAGTTTTCATCGAAGACGGAATCGCGAACGGAGTCGCCTACGACAGGGCATACGCCGCGCGCGCAGGGCGCACATCGACCGGGCACGCGCTGCCGGCCCGTGTCGCATTCGGCCCGCTTCCGCTCAACCTGACGATAAAGCCCGGCGGCGCGGATTATGACGAGATGTTGGGCTCGGTCGAGCGCGGCCTGTTGGTTTCGCGCTTCTGGTACTGCCGCGTCGTGGACCCCGCCAAGACGCTTATGACGGGCCAGACACGCGACGGAACATTCTTGATCGAGGACGGAAAGATAGTCTGCGGGGTCGAGGATATGAGATTCAACGAGAGCATCCTCGATGCCTTCTCGCGCGCAGAGATGATTTCGAAATCCATTCGTCGCATCGGATCGTCGATCGTGCCCGCTATGAAGATAGCGGACTTCCGTTTCACCGAAAATGTCGGAGAGCTTTGAGACGAGACGCCGCGGCGGCAGGGCGCCCCGTCCAAATGAAATATATTTTCAGACAGACCGAAACAGTCAAATGACGGAACGGAGGTGAGAGATACAAAGTATCTCATGCCGGCGGCCACACGCTGGGGCAAGGCGCCCCCACCCTCGGACGCTCCGCATCCTTGCGGCTGCGATTTGCGCGCCGCAATGATCCGGTCCGCCCGGGGCAATCGGTCCGGATTAGACTAAAGAGAGTCAGGAGAAGAGGTTGGCGATTTGCAAAGCAGATCGGCATTCCCAAATTTTTTCTCTCTCTCTCTCTGCTTCTTTCTCTTTCTTTCTAGAGAGAGAGAAAGAAAAAGGTGAAGGTTCAATCATCAAGAAATTGCACAGGTGGGACGTCTCGTACGACGAGGCCGTAGCCATCCAGAACGAACTGCGCAAGAAGGTGAGCTTCACGCCTTCGGGACGCTCTATAAGTACCGTCGCCGGGGCCGACGTATCCTTTACCAAAAACAGCGGCACGATGCACGCCGCCGTTGCCGTTCTGAAATTCCCGTCGCTCGAGCCTGTCGAATACTCCATCGCTGAAGAGGAGGCTACATTTCCTTACATACCCGGCCTGCTGAGCTTCAGGGAGGCCCCGATTGTTGCAAAAGCCTTCGAAAAACTCACTCGCAGGCCCGACCTTTTGATATGCGACGGCCAGGGGGTGGCGCACCCGCGCGGGTTCGGTCTGGCATCGCATCTCGGCCTTTTGCTGGAGATTCCCTCGATCGGCTGCGCCAAAAGCAGGCTGTGCGGCGAGCACGGGCAAGTCGGTCCCGAAGTCGGCGAATATGCGCCGCTGAAGCTGAAGGGCCGCACAATAGGCGCCGTCCTGCGAACGCGCGAGGATGTAAAGCCGGTTTTCGTCTCGGTCGGCCACATGGTTGACCTCCGGGGCGCAATCAGGATGACGCTTCGCTGCGGCGCGGGCTATCGACTCCCCGAACCAACACGCGCGGCGCACCATCTCGTGAATGCGGCGCGACTCGGAAAAGACCCGGCGTGGCCGCGAAGAAAGCGATAGACTTCCATGCCCGACCTGGGTGTTGATACCGGCGGAACATTCACAGATTTCGTGCTGGCGGACCGGCGCGGGCTGACGATACGCAAATCGCCGTCGACTCCGGCGAATCCCGCCGAGGCCTTCCTCGATGGCGTCGGCGAATTGTGCCGGGACCTTTCGGTCGAAAGCATAACCCACGGCTCCACGGTCGCAACGAACGCGCTTCTCGAGCGGAAGGGAGCGAGGGTCGCGCTGGTCACGACGGCGGGCTTCGAGGACATCCTCGAGATCGGACGGCAGAACAGACCTTCTCTCTATGATTTCGGAGTTGAAAAACCGCCGCCGCTCATCGCGCGCGATGACATTTTCGGCGTCGAAGAGCGCACACTCTACGATGGAGCGATAGAAAAGAAGCCCGAACGGGAAGCGATCGAGTCGATCGCAAAGGCCCTCCATTCGCGCGGATGCGCTTCGGTCGCCCTTTGTTTTCTGCACTCATATGCGAATCCCGAGAACGAGAAATTTGTCGCGGAAATCCTCGAGGCCGCCGGATTTTCCGTCTCGGCCTCTCATGTCGTGCTGCCTGAATATCGCGAGTACGAGCGATTCGGCACTACCGCGGTAAACGCCTATGTAGCGCCAAAGATGGAGGCCTATCTCGGCTCGCTCGAAGAAGGCATTTCCGGCTCGGTCCGCCTCAGGATCATGCAATCCAACGGCGGCTCGATCTCGGCCTCGCGCGCAAGAGAGGAAGCTGTCCAGACAATTCTGTCGGGACCGGCCGCGGGAGTGGTCGGCGCGTTCGAGGCTGCGCGCCTGGCGGGCTTCGACAGGATCATCACCTTCGACATGGGGGGTACGTCGACCGACGTCAACCTGTGTGACGGCGAGGTGTCGATGCGCACGCATTCGGTCGTTGCGGGCTGCCCGGTGGGCATCCCGGTGGTCGACATTCACACGGTCGGCGCGGGCGGCGGCTCGATAAGTCGGCTCGATTCGGCCGGCTCGCTCCGCGTAGGCCCACAGAGCGCAGGCGCGGACCCCGGGCCCGTCTGCTACGGCAGGGGCTCCGAGATAACCGTGACCGACGCGAACCTGTGCCTCGGGCGCATGTCTCCCGAGCATTTCCTGGGCGGCGCGATGATGCTCGATCTTGACAGGGCTCGCGGGCATATGTTAAAATTTGCCAACGACTTAGGGATATCCGCCGATGAGGCGGCCGAGGGTGTATTAAGGGTAGCCAACGCGACGATGGAGAGGGCGATTCGCGTTATTTCCGTCGAACGCGGATACGACACACGCCAGTTTTCGCTGATCGCATTTGGGGGGGCCGGGCCGATGCACGCATGCGATCTTGCCCGCGGCATGTCCATCCCGAACGTAGTCATTCCGAGCAACGCCGGCGTCTTGTCGGCGCTCGGGCTTCTGCTCGCCGACGTCACCAAGACTTTCTCGCAGACCGTCCTGCTGAAAACCGAAGATGTGTCGCCGCAGCGGCTGAGTTCGCTTTTCGCGCCTCTTGAAGAAAGAGCCGAGAATGTGCTGTCGGGAGAGGGTTTCGCATCCGACGCGCTTGAGCTTTTGAGGCAGCTCGATCTTCGCTACGTCGGCCAGTCTTACGAGCTTGTCGTGCCGGCGACGCCAGATTTCCTCGATGCTTTCCACACCGAACACCATCGCCTGTACGGACACTCGAATCCGGCGCGCCCCATTGAGCTCGTCAACGTCAGGCTCACGGCGAGGGGACTCATCGAACGGCCGGAATTCCCTCGCGGCGAACAGGCCGGCGACAGTGCCGGGGGCGCAATGCTCGAAATGGGACGAACCATATTCGAGGGCGAGAAGATGACCACGCCGGTATACGACAGGGCGGCGCTCAAGCCGGGCAACCGATTCAGCGGACCCGCGATCGTAGTCGAGATGAGCACGACAACCGTCGTCGCCCCCGATTACGACGCTCGGGTGGACGTATACGGCAACATAATAATGACTTTGAAAACGAACTGACGGTCGGGGGCACGCGCCAACGGAACATCGGAGTGTTTTAATGACAAGAGACGAAGCCATCGAGCTTGTCGATGAAAATGTGAAGACCAAAAACCTGCGCAAGCATATGTACGCGGCGGAGGCGTGCATGAGCGCGCTGGCGGAGCGCCTCGGAGGCGACGCCGACGAGTGGGCTCTCGCGGGCCTCTTGCATGATCTCGACTATGACCGGACCGTGGACGATTTTCCAAAACATGGTTTTGTGACCGAGGAGATGCTTGAGGGACTGGACGTTTCGCCCGAGGTGCTGAACGCCGTCAAGGCCCACGCGGAGCACGCGCCCATATCGAGCGATATGGATATGGCGCTCTACGCCGTCGATCCGCTGACGGGGCTGATCGTGGCGGCGGCGCTGATGCATCCCACGAAAAAACTCGCAAACGTGGACGTCCGGTTCGTCATGAACCGCTTCAAAGAAAAGCGTTTCGCCGCTGGGGCGAATCGCGACCAGATACGCAAATGCGAGGAGTTGGGGCTGCCGCTTGAAGAGTTCGTCGGCATCTGCCTTTCCGGCATGCAGGGAATCTCCAGGCAGCTCGGCCTCTAGTGTCGTGTCGACCGTATATTGTTGTTTTCAGCGAGCCGAGAAGCGGTTAGCT
>CBDUSG010000326.1:0-4735 GCA_965369575.1 uncultured bacterium
AAAACACTCCCGCCGATACCGCCGCCGCCATCGCCGATATATTCCTGAATAAGAAATAGTGAACGTAAGGTGAGAAGTTGCGTTGTGGATTCCCGCTTCCGCGGGAATGACGGTGTGGGGACGGGAATGACGGTGTGGGGACGGGAATGACAGTGATGGGACGGGAATGACGGTGAGGGGACGACACTGGATGGGCGCCGAAATGACGAAAGGAGTGCGGGCCCTTGCTACTCCCCCTCCTCACTCCCCCTCCTCACTCCCCCTCCTCACTCCCCCTCCTCGAGTTCGATTTTGAGCGAGAGGAACTTGAGCATGTCCTTGAGCGAGATGATGCCGACGAGCCGGTCGCCGTCGAGCACCATCAGCCTGCTGGCGCCCGTTTTGTTCATTGTCGAGAGCGCCTCGAGCGAGTCGGCGTCGGGCGCTATCGTATTCTGGGCGGAGCATTGCGTCGCCACCTCGCCGACCGTGCGCCGAGACCACTCCTCGCGGGGGATTTCCTTTGCCTCACGCGTACTGACACAGCCCACGAGCCGGCCGTCCTCGACTACCGGAAACATCTTGTAATGATATCTGTAAACATAATCCTCGATCAGTTCTTCGACTGAAATAGCGGGCGGGACGGTCATTGGATTGGGTTCCATGAAGCGGCTGATCGGTTCGCCGTGGAGCGCCTGCCGCGTGACGAGCTGCCTGTAGGACGCGCCGGCCGCGCCGCGCAGGAACATCCCTATCAGGAACCACCACATTCCACCGATCATGTTGCCACGCAATATGGAGAGCACACCTGTTATTATCAGTACGACCCCGAAGCCGGAGCCGATTCGCGAGGCCACGCGCGTCGCCCACCTGACGTTGCCTTTCCAACTCCAGAGCGCGGCCCTGAGGATGCGGCCTCCGTCGAGCGGGAACGCGGGCACAAGATTGAAGACGGCCAGCATCCCGTTGATCAATCCGAGATAGCCGAGCACGCCTTTGAGCGGAACGGGCCATGCCGCCGCTATGCCGACGCCATAGATTGCGAGGAAGCCGACTGCGAGCATTATGCTGGAGATCGGGCCCGCGGCGGCCATCAGGAACTCGACTTTCGCGCTTGCGGGCTCGTCGTCCATTTCGGCGACGCCGCCAAAGATGAAAAGTGTTATCCCCTTCATGGAAAGCCCATACATGCGGGCAACGAGAGAGTGACACATCTCGTGAAATATGATCGAACAGAAAAGCCCGGCCGCGCCAACCGCGCCCATGATCCAATATGTCGAGACGGGCAGGCCTTCGTAATACTGAGGAAAGAGACCTGTCGCAAGCGACCATGTGACGAGGGTCGCAATGACGAGCCAACTGAGGTCTATCCTCACCTCGAAGCCGAACAGCTTGAACAGCGTGATCCGTTTTCCGAACATTGCCTTTCCTTCGGCGCGAGCAGCCGACCGCACGTCTGCCCGACCCTTGATTGCCGACTACTCTGAATTCCCTGTTTGCCCCTCTGCCCGGCGGCGCGCCTCGTCCATCCGCGCTTTCAGCGCATCGCTTTCGCACAGCTCGTACTTCGCGGGCGAGGTAATTCGCGCGACCTCATCGGGCAACCTTTTGAGCGAGGCGGCGCACCGGTTCCTCGCGTCGTCAATGGGCTCATTGAAGATGCGCCTGCCGTTTTTCATGACGTCCACGAGCAGCGGCTCGGCCCGCGGTGGCGCGTCCTCGTCGTAGAGCGCGATGGTATCACACTCGAAGCGGCCATCGCCGCCGAGTGTTCGAAACACCTGCTTTCGCGCAGGCACGCTCACCTTCTCAGTACTCAGCTTGAGGACGGGGCGTCCGTCGTACTCGACCAGTTTATAGGCCATATCGACGCTCGGCGCGTCTTTGGAGACGCCCATGTTCGTGCCGACGCCGAAACCGTCGATGAGCGCTCCGTCGGCGAGCACGTCGGCGATCTTGTATTCATCGAATCCGCTGCTCGCAAAGATCATCGTATCGCCCAGGCCGGCCTCGTCCAAAATCTCGCGCACCCGCTTGCTCAGCGCGGCCATGTCACCGCTGTCGAGCCTGACGCCGCGAAGTTTTTGCCCGCGGGCCTTCATCTCGCAACCGACCTCGCATGCCTTCCTCGCGCCGGAGAGCGTATCATAAGTGTCGATGAGAAGAACCGTGTTGTCGGGGTGCGCGCGCGCAAATGCGCGGAAAGCGTCGATCTCATCATCGAATGTCGTCACGTATGAATGGGCCATCGTGCCGCTGATAGGAATGCCGTAGCACCGTCCGGCGAGCACGTTGCTGGTGGCGGCGAAACCCGCAATATGACTGGCTCGCGCCACCTTCATGCCGGCATCGGCCCCGTGCGTGCGGCGTAGTGAAAAATCGACGAGCGCCCTTGCGCCGGCGGCGCCGATGCATCGCGATGCCTTCGTGCAGATCATCGATTGGAGATGAAACGTGTTGATGAGAAACGTTTCCACAATTTGCGCCTCGACGACGGGCGCCGTCACCTCCAGCATCGGCTCGCCGGCAAAGAATATCTCGCCCTCCCTCAGGCCCCTGACGTCGCCCGTAAACCGCAGTCCGGCGAGAAAGTCAAGGAATTCATCGGAAAAAAATCCCGTCGTACCCAGATAATCGATTTCGCTTTCGACGAATTGGAAACTCTCCAGATAGCCGATGGCATCATCGAGGCCGGCATTGACGAAATAGCCCCAGTCGGGCGGATGATTCCGGATGAACAGACCGAACGTGGCGGCCGCAGACATCTTTTCGTTGAAATAGCCGGCGGCCATCGTCAGCTCGTATAAGTCGGTCAGAAGGGCCGACACGCGACCGGATTTGTCCGCATCCATTTTCGGTTCCCTCTCTCGCGGCGCCGGACACACCGCACCTTATTAGACCATGTCATGGAAACGGCGCTGTTGCAACGAGCGCGCCCATTCGAGCGCGACGCTGAAAGAATGGAAAAGGCCGGGGGGGCGGCGAAATCGCGCTGTGACTCTTTCAGGCCGCACTACTTTTTTGCCTGCTCGGCCTTCTTGATTTCTTCGGCCCTCAGTTCCTTTCGGAGAATCTTTCCGACGGCGGTCTTCGGCAGCTCGTCGCGGAATTCGATTATTTTCGGAACCTTGTAGGCGGCAAGGTTTTTCTTGCAGTAGGCGATGACTTCTTCCTCCGACAGGTTTTCGCCGGGCTTCGGCACGATGAAAGCTTTCACTGTCTCGCCGCGGTACTCGTGCGGCACGCCCACAGTAACGGCTTCCATCACCTTCGGGTGCGCGTAGAGCACCTCGTCGACCTCGCGCGGATAAATGTTGTATCCGCCGGCGATTATCAGATCCTTTTTGCGGTCGACGATATAGAAGTAGCCGTCCTCGTCCATGCGGGCAATGTCGCCCGTCAGCAGCCAGCCGTCTTTGAGGGTGTCCTCGGTTTCCTCCGGCCTGTTCCAGTAGCCGAGCATGATCTGCGGCCCTTTGACGATCAGCTCGCCGTCCTCGCCCGGGGAAAGCTCCTTTTGCCAGTCGTCGACGTCGACTATCTTCACGTCGGTGTCGGGGAAGGGAATGCCGACGCTTCCCGGTTTCTTGATGCCCAGGATGGGTGTGGAATGCGTGGTCGGAGACGCCTCGCTCAGGCCGTACCCCTCGGTTATCGATATGCCCAGGGAGGTGATTCCGGAAATGGTCTCGATCGAGAGCGGCGCCGAGCCCGACCCGAAGAGGGCGACACGGTCGAAACCGGCCTCCGAGGCGCTGGGATGGTTGAGGATCGCTGTGAAAAGTGTCGGCACGCCGGGGAAGTATGTCACATCGTGGGTAATAAACGCGTTTATCAGCTGATCTATATCGAAGCGGGGAATCAGCACCATCTTCACTCCGTTGTAAATGCCGCCGTTCATCACGGACATCCCGTAGGAGTGGAAGATCGGAATCACTATCAGATACACGCGCCCGGTAAGAGGCATCAGCTCCGAGCCCCACATCATCGACTGGATCGTGTTCGAGACGATGTTCATGTGGGAAAGAGTAGCCCCTTTGCTCAGCCCCGTGGTGCCTCCGGTGTACTGGAGTACGGCGGGCTCGTCGACGTTCGTCTCGACCACCGGCGGCAGCCTGTCTCCGGCGCTCTTCATCAGGTCCAGGAACCCGAATTCGTCGTCGGCAAGTTCGTAATCGCCTGCGACCTCGCTGACCTCGGGGATCATGTAGTCGGTTATGCGCGAGACGACTATGCGACTTATGGGAGTGGCCTCCTTTATGTTCCTGACGGTGTCGACATGCATGTCGAGGCAGAATATGGTCTCGGTCCCGCTGTCGTTGAGCTGATGCTCCAGCTCGCGCTCCGTGTATAGCGGGTTGACATTGACTACGATGGCGCCGATGCGCAGGACGGCATAGTAGGCCATGATTATCTGCGGGCAGTTGGGCAGCATCAGGCCGACGCGGTCGCCCTTGTGGATTCCGAGGTCCGCAAGCGCAACTGCGAGCTTATTGACGTGGGCCTTGAGTTCACGGTAGCTCAGGACCGCTCCGTAGAAATCGGTGGCCGGCTGATCCTTATACTTCGATGCCGCCAGCTCGAGCATGTAATGAATGGGAATCTTGGGATAGCGGATCGTCGGTGGGACATAATAGTCATAGTGCTGAAACCATGGTCTTTCCATCTTGAACCCCCGGGTGAACACTCAATCGAATCAAGGTGCCGGCTCCTGCGGCTTCCGAACGCAAATTGTATCATATCCGTTCGTCAAGCA
>CBDUSG010000327.1:0-4713 GCA_965369575.1 uncultured bacterium
CGCCGGGCGCGTGCAGCAGCTTGCGCAAATGGTCGGCATGATGTACCAGAACGACGATATGCTCGAGGCGCTGGCGGCGCAGTACGAGTCGGACCCACAGCCGGGAATGTTCGATCCGCGCGTGCAGTTCGGCATAAAGGCCGTGTCCGAAGGCCTGCTGCCCCCGTTTTTGAATGCGCCCGCGCTGATAATCATTCTGGGCGACGAGCGCGCGATCGGCGGGCCCGATATCAATGTCGGCATATGCGGATCAAACATGAATTTCGTTGCAAATTCCATCGGCCTCGGCTCGTGCTGGGTAGGCTTCACCGCGCTGGTCAACATGATCCCGGATCTCGTGCAGAAACTCGGAGTCGAAGAGCCCTACAGAGTAGTCTCTTCGATGGCGGTCGGTTACCCCGAGTTCAAGCAGAGCGGCATGGTCGCGCGCGAGGCCAAGCCCGTCACGTGGTTCAGGCCGGGCGCGGCGGGTCCCGAAGTCGAAAAATAGTCGCCCCATGCGCCCCGAGGGCGCCGGGGCGAATGATCAACGCGATCTGTAAAGGAGAATTCCCGCATGCGGAAAGTGAAAATCATCGGCGGAGCGGTCACAAAGTTCGGCAGGCATCTGGACCGAAACATGAAGTCGCTCGTCGCCGAGGCGGTGACGGGCGCGCTCGAGGACGCCGGCCTGACCAAGGAACGGCTCGAGGGCGCCTGGGTCGGCAATGCGGCGCAGGGTCTCAACGACGGCCAGGAATGCATACGCGGCCAGGTCGTGCTGCGCGCGATGGGCATCGGCGGCATCCCGGTCGTCAACGTCGAGAACGCGTGCGCCTCGTCGGCGACCGCGCTCAACGGCGCGTGGGCGATGGTCGCACTCGGCGAGATCGACGTCGCGCTCGTGATCGGCATGGAAAAGATGTATTACGAAGATCGGAGCAAAGTGCTCAAAGGATTCATGGGCGGCATGGACGTCGAGATGGTGCAGCAGTTCATCGAGGCGTCCAAGGCGCAGGAAGAGGAAATCGAGAGGGCGCGAAAGGAAAGAGGCGAGGGAGAAAAGAAGAAATCCGGCCAGCGCACCGTGTTCATGGACCTTTACGCGATGGGCGCGCGGATGCATATGGACAAGTACGGCACGACGCAGAGGCAGCTCGCCGCCATTTGTTCGAAGAACCACTTTCACTCCTCGATGAATCCGCTGGCGCAGTACCAGAAGAAATTCAGTATCGAAGAAGTTCTCGCGGCCCCCGAGGTTGCGTGGCCGTTGACGCGCCCCCTGTGCTCGCCCATCGGCGACGGCGCGGCCGCGGCGATCATATGCTCGGAGGACTTCGCCCGAAAGCTCGGCAGCCCGCATTCGGCCGAGGTGGCCGCATGCTGCCTCGCCAGCGGCGAGGACCGCGAGGAGGGCAGGGAGCCCACTCTCAGCAAGCTGGCAAAGAAGGCATACGAGAAGGCCGGCATCGGACCCGAGGACCTGAGCGTCGCCGAGGTCCACGACGCCACCGCCTTCGGCGAGTTGTCCTCGGTCGAAGCGCTCGGAATCTGCCCCGTGGGCGAGGGCGGCCCGTTCGCCGAGGCGGGGAACAGCACGCTCGGCGGCAAGATACCCGTGAACGTCTCGGGCGGTCTCGAATCACAGGGGCACCCGGTCGGCGCTACCGGCTGCCGGCAGGTCGTCGAACTCATGTGGCACCTCACGGGTCGCGCCGGGGCAAGGCAGGTCGAGGGTGCGAAGGTCGGGCTGGCGCAGAACGCCGGCGGCAGTGTCGGAGGCAGCGAGGCGGCCCTGTCGGTGACGATCCTCAAAGCATAGCGGCCCGCAAGTTTCCGTCGGCGAGGTCGTTATCCGAGTATTCGACCGAAAAGAATCCCCGGAAAATCGAGCGATCGGATTTTCGGGGAGCCGACTTTAATGGTCGCGGTTCGCCGCGGCTCGTCACGGCCCATGGAATAGGGGGAGGTCTTTCAAATGACGCAGGACCCGGAGTTCACCTATTACACCGACTTGATCGAGCATCGGGCGGATACGAACGGGGATGATCCCTATATCCTTTACGGGGACCTCGTCGTCAGTTTCTCGGATTTCGGCGGGGCCACGGCCGGCGTTGCCAACGGCCTGGCGTCACAGGGCGCGCGGCCCGGCGACGGCATCGCCGTATTGATGACCAACTGCCCCGAGTATCTGTATATTTTTTATGGAATGCCGCGCGGCGGATTTTACAGCGTGCCCGTCAACGTTGCGCTCAAAGGCGACGGCCTGCGGTTTATCCTGACCAATTCCGACGTCAAATATCTCGCAGTCGACGATACCCTCTATCCGAGAATCGCGGAACTCGAAAAGCCGATCGGCTCCATAGAAAAGGTGTTCGTGCGCCGCACCACCGGCGAGCCGCTTCCGCCGGACACATTGGATATCGAGACTCTCCTCGGCGGAGCCTCCGAGAAACCCGACCATATTATCGATCCCGAAGACATAATCTACCTGATGTACACGTCAGGCACGACGGGCTTTCCCAAAGGCGTCGTGAACAGGGCCAGCGGCGGAAACGTTCAGGGTTTCCTGACGCTGTCATCGATTACGGTCAACCCGGATGACGTTCTGTACACGTGCCTGCCCCTTTTTCACGCCAACGCACTCATCCTCACAGCCGGCTTCTCGATGTGCCAGGGAAGGCCGTTCGGGCTGGCGGATCGCTTCTCCGCCTCCAGATTCTGGGAACCGATCCAGCGTTACGGCGCGACCCAGTTCAACGGCCTGGGCGCGATGATACCCATCCTGATGAAGCAGCCCGAAAAACCCGACGACGCAGATAATCCGGTGCGGCTCGTGGTCTCGGCGGCGTGCCCCGCCAACCTGTGGGAGGCGTTCGAAAAAAGGTTCGGCCTGACGATATGGGAGGCCTACGGCGCGGTCGACGGCGGCGGCGTGATGATATTCAACTTCGGCACGGCGCCGGTCGGCTCGGTCGGCAAGCCGATGGGCGACACCGAATGGAAACTTGCGGACGACGACGGCGCCGAGGTTCCGCAGGGGGAGATCGGCGAGCTGGTAACCAAGATTAAGGACAAGGCGACGAGGAGCGTCGAATATTACAAGAATCCCGAGGCCTCCGCCGCCAAGGTCAGGGGCGAGTGGCTGCATTCCGGAGACCTGTTCTACGCGGACGAGGAGAGCAACCTCTACTTCGTCGACCGCAAGACCGACTCGATGCGGCGCAGGGGCGAGAACATCTCCTCGTGGGAAGTCGAAAACATCGTCGAGAAATATCCCGACGTCGCCGAGTGCGCGGCGTTCGGCGTGCCGTCCGAGCTCGGTGAGGACGACGTGATGATATGGGTCAAGCCCAGGCAGGGCGTCGAACTGAACTTAGAGGAACTGATGCGGCACTGCGCCGAGAACATGGCGTATTTCATGGTGCCCCGCTATGTCGACGTCGTCGACGACATACCGCGCACGGGCACGCTCAGGGTCACCAAATCCGCCAAGAAAAAACGCGGCGTGACAAAAAGCGTCTGGGACCGCGAGGCGGAGATGCCCGACCTGAAGCTGAAGTAGGGGCCTTTCCCTCGCGAGTTTTCGGGCACGGCGCGCCGTGCCCCTACGTTGCCCGACTGCGAGATTGCATAATCGACCATGCCATGGCCGCTACGCCTGAACGCCGTCGCTCTATCCGCCTAAAGGGATTTGATTATTCGCAGGCCGGGATGTATTTCATTACGATTGCGGCGGCGAAGCAGGCGTGCCTGTTCGGGAATGTCTCGAGCGGCGAATTTGTTTTAAGCTCGCTTGGCGAGGCAGTGCGTGAGGAATGGCTGAGAACCGCCGTTTTGCGACCCATGGTAGCGTTGGATGTCTTCGTCGTGATGCCCAATCATTTCCTTGGTATTATTGCCATTACCGACTCCGGCAGAACCGCCATGGGTAGGGGCACGGCGTTGTGCAGTGCCCCAGCAGTGGAACGGTTCGGTCGACTATTGCCCGATTCTATTCCGACTATTATCCGGTCATTCAAGTCCGCCGTAACAAGACGAATCAATGAGATTCTCAAAACACCCGGTAATCCTGTTTGGCAACGTAATTATTACGAACATGTCATCCGCGACGAAGATGATTTGAACAACATCCGTCAATACATTTGCACCAATCCGCTTCAATGGGACATCGATCGCGAAAACCCGTCGGCCAACGTGTTGAAGAAAACGGCGCCGTGGCAAATCTGATTGAAACCCCGAGTGTAGGGGGCACGGCGCGCCGTGTCCTTTTTAGGTGTGGTCGAGTCAATCACCTGAGGGAGGACAAAATGGCATACGACGGTTACGACTGCCTGAAGATAAGCGTTGACCGAGGCGTCGCGTTCGTCACGATCGATCATCCGCCTATCAACTTGTTCGACATGCTTATGATGCAGGAGATGGACCGCGTCGGCCGCGAGATCGAGGCGGACGATTCCGTGAAGGTGTCGGTGTTCCAGAGCGCGAATCCGGAATTTTTTATCGCGCACGCCGATGTCGCTCTGCTGCAGACGCTGCCGACCGAGGTTCCACC
Source organism: uncultured bacterium (assembly GCA_965369575.1). Taxonomy (GTDB): domain Bacteria; phylum Abyssobacteria; class SURF-5; order SURF-5; family SURF-5; genus CBDUSG01. Next base: position 4,535 of record CBDUSG010000327.1, read on the forward strand.
CAAGGCGGATACGCTGGGGCCGTTCCACGCGATGGTCGACCGGTTTCGCACGATGCCGAAGGTGAGCATCGCCAAGATAGAGGGCCGCGCGCGCGGCGGCGGCAGCGAGTTCGTGCTGTCGCTCGACATGAGATTCGCGGCGCTCGGCCGCGCGATACTGGGTCAGCCCGAGGTGGCCA
>CBDUSG010000328.1:0-4684 GCA_965369575.1 uncultured bacterium
CTTACGCACACGGTTCAGAGCCTTTTCCACCTCGGCGCCGCTGCGCTCGGCGCGCAGCTGCTTCAGAGCCTCGATCCTGCGTTCATCGACCCCCGGATCGACTTCCATCGGCTGCATCGGGGCAGATTCCTCGACGAATTCGTTCACGCCGACAACCCTTCGTGTTCCGCTTTCGATCTCGCGCTGCGTCTTATACGAGCTGCTCTCCACTTCGCTCGGCATGAAGCCGTTCCGGATAGCGGCCACTGCGCCGCCCATCGAGTCGATCTTTTCGATGAGTCTGTTGGCCTCATCCTCTATTTTGTCGGTCAGATGCTCGACGTAATAGGACCCGCCGAGCGGATCAATTGCGCGGGTCGCCTCCGCCTCGAAATGAATGATGCGGGGCGTGTCGAGCGCGACAATCGTGGCCTCCTCCGTCGGCAGCCCGAGCGCTTCGTCGTATGGCGCGCTGCCGCTTCCCATGTTTCCGCCCAGTATCGAGGCGAAGCACTGCAATGTGCCGCGCGCGATGTTGTTGAGCGGTTTCTGCGCCGTGAACGTCGAGCCGGCATAGCCGGCGGCGACTCGGAAGCGCATCGATTCAGTTTTTTTCGCGCCGAACCTGTCACGGGCCAGCCTGGCCCACATCCTGCGGGCTGCCCGGAACTTCGCCACCTCTTCGAAGAAATTGCTGTGACTCGCGAACAGGAAACTGAATCGCGGCAGGAAATCGTCGGGCTCAAGGCCACGTTCCAGGGCCGCCTCGGCATAAGCGATGGCGTCGGCGAGCATGAAGGCCAGCTCCTGCACTGCACTCGAGCCCGCCTCACGGATGTGGTATCCGCAGACGCTTATCATGTTGAAGCGCGGCATGTGCTTCGAGCAGTATTCGAAGATGTCGACCGTAAGACGCATCGACGGCTCGGGAGGAAAAATGTATGTGCCGCGCGCTATGTATTCTTTCAGTATATCGTTCTGGATCGTGCCGGTGAGCTTGCTTAGAGGAACTTCGAACCGCTCGGCCATCGCGACGTACATGGCAAGCATGACCGTGGCCTGCGCGTTCGTAGTCAGCGACGCGCGAATCCTGTCCAGCGGCGGCGCGCCGTCGAAAGCCCCGAGGATGGTTTCCATGTCACGCAGCGAACTGAGCGCGACGCCCACCTTGCCGACTTCGCCGGAGGCCAGCGGATGGTCGGAGTCGAGCCCTATTTGAGTCGGAAGGTCGAACGCCAGGCTGAAGCCGAACTGCCCGTGTGTGAGCAGGAATCGCAGCCGATCGCGTGTATCCTCGGGCGTTCCAAACCCGGAATATGCGCGCCCGCCGATCCCGGCGCCGGGCATCATTGTGGGATAGATGCCGCGCGTGAACGGGAATTCGCCGGGAAAACCGATGGAATCCGCAAAATCGTTCGGTCGCATATCCAGCGGCGTATAGACCTGTTTGGGCATCGAATCGGGAGTGAGCCCGAATTTGTCGAGAACTTTCTGAAGCGTGCCCTGTTCCCAACGGGAATATTCGGAGCGCAGATTCTCAACGAAATCCTTGTCGTACATGACGTTTTCCTCCTCGAGCGTAGATCGATGTTCTCGGACTCTTTCCGGCGGTCCGCTCGCCCGCTCATTTTCTACGGGGTCACGCCCTCGAGTACCCATCTCTCGAGGTCGCGAAGCAGCCTGTCGTAGTCCACTCCCTCCGGGTCCAGGTGTCCCATCATGGTCGTTCCCTGGCAGCACCCGATGAGGATGAGCGCAAGCGCCTCTGAGTCGACGTCGCGCCGGAACAGTCCTTCGCTTTTGCCCTGCTCAAGAATCGCAACGATGCTCTTCTTCCATTCGAAGAATATGTCCTTTATGCGCTCCGCCAGCCTGGATTCGGACTCCATCACTTCTGCGGTCAGGACGGCAAGCAGCGCGCAGCCGTGGAAGATGTCTCCACGATACATCTGTGTCATTATGTCGACCATGCGGCGGATACGGCTGCGTGCGTCGGGCTCGTCTTCAAGGGCGGAGATGACGTTTGTCATCCAGAAATTCTTGGTGCTTTCGAGCACGGCGAGACCAAGCTCCTCTTTGCTTTTGAAATGGACATAGAACCCTCCCTTTGTGATCCGGGCGCACTCGAGTATCTGGGTGAGCGAGGTGTTATGAAAGCCGTGCTTGCGAAACAGTTCCATCGCGGCGCGCAGGATACGCTCTTGCGCCTCCGGAACGGATGATTCGGGGGTGGGAACAGACGTCATTTTATTGCTTCCTTGTGCCGCCGGATCATTCGTTTTGCTGCGGGGTCACGTCCAAAAACAGCGAGAGGAGCGGCACGCAACGTTTCGGCTGTAAATGTATCAAAGCGTGCGGCCTTTGTCAAGGACGGTTGACAAACGGATGGGGCGAGAAATAGAATATTCGAAAACCCACGCCGAAACAATTCCGATCCGTCAGGCTGCCGGAGCGTTTATCCGGCGAGGGAGGGACGACATTTTGAGAAAAGCATTCGCCGCAATCGCATGCATGGCTCTGTTGGTCTGCTCGCAGGCTTTCGCCGAAGGGAAGAAAGTGTTGTTCTTCGAATCGGCGGTGGCCCCACCCGACTCGACATTCAGCGACGAGCCATCGGGGTTCTCGAAGCTGGTGGACACTCTGACGGCCGACGGCATGCTTGTGGCCTCTATGTCTTCGGGCGAGATAAACAGAAGAAAGCTCTCCCCATATGAAATTGTCGTCATTCATCCCAGTCCCGAAAGGCCGTTCGGGGAGCGCGAGATATCCGCTCTCGTATGGTTTGTCGCGCAGCACGGCGGTTCGCTCTTCCTGCACGGCGGCGATGCGCGAACCGTGAACTCGCTGACTGAGATATTCGGAATATCGATGGACAGAAGCAAGCTGGTGGACATGTCTTCGGCGCTCGAAGGCGGGGCCGGAAGAAGAAGCTTTGCCCTGACTCGTTTTCCGCCCTCTACGGCGCCTCATTTCGGATTTGACGAGATCCAAAGAATCGGCTTTTACGGCGGCGCCCCGCTGATACTCTCGCGCGACGCGGCCGCGGTGGTGACCGGCGACGAGGACTGCTTTTCAGACAACGGGCTCTACAGCATAGGCTCGTTCCCTCCCGTCGCCGCGGCGGCCTATTTGGGGCGCGGCGTGATTCTCGTAAAGAGCGACCGCAGCATTCTGAGCAACGCCAATATCGCGACGGAGCAGAACATGGAATGGGCGAGGTTGGTGTTCCGGGGGCTCGCGGCAATTCAGGAGTCGGGTCTCGAGCGCGAGGAGAGCATGATCGGGCTTCGTGCGCGCATCGCCAAATTATCGAAAAAACAGCGGACGATGGTCGAGCAGCACCTGAAAAACGAGGCCGACCTGGCGGCGCAATACGAGAAAATAAAGAAGCTCCGCAAAGAGATGAAGAAATCGGATTCGCGCAATGAAGAACTCGCCGAGGAACTTGGCAGGATTACAGCCGAAAAGGACAGGCTTGCCGCAAACGTGAGCTTCTATCAGAATTCCAACACCCTCAAGATCGCGGCGGGGGTCGCGGGCACGCTGCTGCTCGTTGTGTTTTTGATCGGCCTTTTGATCGGTCGCCGCGGCGTGCGCGAGAAGGTGTAGCCTTGCGCGGGCGCGGCCGGAGCGGCAGGCGTTCGCCCAAGCTGCCTCTATAGCATCAGATATGAACAAGGCCCCCGGGAATGCATCGTCTCCCGGGGGCCTTGTTAAATATCCGGAAACCGGATTATTCTTTTCCCATGTCGCTGCGCTGCTCCCGCCGCACACGCCTTTGGCCCACAAGTGCGAGCGAACTCAGGAAAACGATCGTGAACAGTGCCCACAGCAGGGCCTTTTCGATTGAAGTCGTCGCGAGGCTCACACTCGCGAAAGCGACGGCCGGCGCGAGCCCGTTCCTGATGATCTTTTTTAAGACCGGACGCGATGCGATGAACGACGCGACCGGCGGCGAGAGCTTGTAGTATAGCCTGACGAGCGCGCGCCCCGGCGCGTTGTCGAGCAGGTAGTTGTCGCGAAACCGCCTTAGCACGAGCACATCCCTGGCGCTGTCGGTTCCGTATGCGGCGGTCGCAATGAAACAGCCTCCGCCTCCGCCTCCGCCTCCGTCTTCGGGTACGGGCAGCGGGGAAGTTCCGAACGTCACCAGGATTTCGGTGATCGGGCCGGGGCCGTTAAAAGGCGGGACCGCCCCCCCTGCGAGCGATTGAACGAAAGGGAATACGCGGAATCTCACGGTTTCTCCGGCGAAGCTATCGGGAATCGAGATAGTGACGGAGGCGATTTCCTCACTGTCGATGATTTCGGATCCAAAGGGACTTCCCTCTACTCCAAGCCAGATGTCGCCGAACAACGTGGCTTCGACAATGTGTCCATCCTCGTCGGGCTGATTTATTACCCCAAGTTCGATTTCATTGCCATTTGTGTCGAGCCAGGACAAGGTGACTTCTCTGGAGGCAAAAGAGTCAGGTAGAAAATCCGCTTCGAGATCCCGGACGGCCTCCTCGAGGGTCTGGGACAGTTCCATTGCGTGCCCGTCGGGCCGGCCGAACCACCAGCTGCGCCCTTCGCGCGCTATGTTCTCGAGCGGGATCACCGGCTGGTTGATGAGTTCCATGTAGGCCCAGTAAAGATCATCGCCCAGGTGCTCCTTGAGACGCCGCTCCATGAAGACGGCGAAGAACATGTGCCAGATCGAGCT
>CBDUSG010000329.1:0-4679 GCA_965369575.1 uncultured bacterium
CAATAAAGCGACACCGGATGCTCGGGCAGGCGTTCCTGCTTCGCTCGAGCTATGAAGAGTAGTGTTCCTCCAGATATTTGATTATGTCGTCCGACTCGTACATGGCGACGTCCCTGTCGGTGTCAACCAAAAAGGGAACCTGCACCATGCCGCCCAATTTTGTCAGCAGGGCCGCCTTCCTGCTGCCGCTGCCCGAAACGTTGCGGCAGATGTAGTCGAGGTCCAGCTCTGTCATCCTCTGCCGGACCTTATGACAGTACGGACAGCTTTCCTTCTGATATAACTCGAGCATAGCCTCTTCCTCTCCGCGACCGCGGCTCGTCTCCCGCGGATACGCGACACTAGTTCTCCGGCTGGAACATATCGTCGTACATGCGCTCAAGTTTCTGCTTGTGCTTTTTCTCCTCCGAGGCGAGCCTGTTGAGAAGATTAATGAAATTCTCGTCCTTTGTGTATCTGCTCATCGAGTTATAGAAATTAAACGCGTCTGCTTCTTCCGCAATGGCAAAGCGAACGACGTCCTGCATCGTGGCGTCTTCGGATATCTGAGGCCTGTCAAAGAATTCGCCGAACTCGCCGCTGGAGATCTCGGTGGCGCTGAAAATTCCGGGGTCATCGGGATCGATTTTCTCGAGCGCCAGCTTGTGCCCGATTTCCTCCTTGGCAAGTTCCTGAAGAAGCTTCTTGGCCGACTGCTCCTCGACCTTCCCGGCGTAAATTTCGTAGAGTGTGCTCGCTTCCTGCTCCTTACCGATTGCCCGATTCAGAAGCTGCTTCGGCGTGAAGTTGCGGTATCCCATCCTGCTCTTGTCCTCCTTCTCTCGATTGTTTGATTTCCCCGCTCGGCGCTGGAGTAATGAGCGCCCCGCCCGCTCAGGCAAGATTTCGCATTATCTCCTCGTGCTCGTCGACTCCCTCGGCGGCCACCTCTATCATGTCGGCGCCCGCGACTCCGAGCCCGGTCTCGGCCGCGCGGCGAAGTATCCTCTGCTCCCATACGCTATGGTCCTGGATTTCCTTGCGGGTGCCGAGCGTCTTCAAAAGGGCAAGGCCGAGGGCATCGCAGGCGATCGGGTCTTTCCCTGCGAAAACGATTCCCGGCTCGGCTCCTCGCCCCGAGTCGGGGCCGCCCTCGACGAACACCTTGCGACCGTCGAGCACATAAAAGCTGGGCCTGACCGCCAGGTTGATCTCGGCGACACGTTCGGGCAGGGTCGAGGATACATGCATCCGCATACAGCTCCTCGGCGCGAGCAGGCCGACCGAATTCTTCAGCGACATCGTGAAATTCGCTATCTTATGCGTGCGAACCGTCGGCAGGTATATGACATGATCGAACTTTTCCGGGACCGCCGAGAAGCGGAATTCGCCGCCCCAGTTTTTGGCCGCGGCAAGCCTGAAGTCCTTCCAGTCGGCCTTGTCGATCGGAATCACCTCGGCACCCGCCTTTTTTGCGGCGGGACCGATGCCCGATTTTCTGAAAACCGACGTCGCGCTCTTGAGAAAGAACGGCTTGTCGGCGACGGCGACGCGCGACGCCCCCTTTTTGGCGCAAAGACCGACGACAAGCGCAACTACCGCGGGATCGGTGGTCGCCGGGAACGGGTTCGATGAATTCATCGCCGGCTTGATGAGCACGCTCTGGCCCGGCTGAATGAAATCGAATCCACCGGCCATCTCGATCGCGCGATTTACGGCCTCGATTCCGTCTGCGGCGCGCACCATTGCGACCTTTGTCTTGGCGGTGGGCTTGGAGTCCGCCGCTCCGGCCGGCGCCTGCGCCGTTGACGCCTGCTCCGCCTGGTCGGCCAACACCTTTGCGCCGGAGGCGACCATCAGCGAGGCGGCCGCTCCCGTCTGGATAAAGGTTTTTCTTGAAATGCGCATGGTCATCGCAATTTGTTCTCCCCGGTTCTGTCGCACCCTAAAACAAACCTTTCCATAAAAATCATATCACGACGCTGTCCGGCGCGCTATCGGCTCAAAGGAAAGAAGAAGTCGTAATTCTCGGGGTCCCCGCAAATTGGGCTTTCAGAGGTCTCTCTCCGACGCTCGAAGGGACATTTGTCGTTCGGCTCGCAAAGGGGGGCGCTTGCGTTCAGATACCCAACTCCCTTTTGGCCTTTCTGATCGCACGCAGGACGTTCGGTCGCGCGGTGCCCCCGACGATCCGGCGGGCGTTGACGACATTGTCGAGTCGGATCGCGTCATATACGTCCTCCTCGAACAGGGGTGAAAACCGTTTGAGTTTTTTCAGGGGAACGTCCTCGAGCGGAATGACTTCTCCAAGGCAATGCGTGACTATTTTGCCGACGACATCGTGCGCCTTGCGAAACGGCACGCCTTTTCCCACGAGATAGTCGGCCATGTCGGTGGCGTTGAGAAATCCTGATCGGCTCATCTCCTCCATCCGACCGCTGAAAACGGTCAGCGTGGCCATCATCGGCGCGAACACCCGCAGGGTGGTGACGACTACGTCGACCGAATCGAAAACGCACGGTTTGTCTTCCTGCATGTCGCGGTTGTACGCGAGCGGCAGCCCCTTCATCAGCGCGAGCAGAGTCATCAGGTTGCCGTAGACGCGCGCGGTCTTTGCGCGCGCCAGCTCGGCGACGTCCGGATTCTTCTTTTGCGGCATGATGCTCGATCCGGTTGCGAACGCGTCGTCGATCTCGATGAATCGGAACTCCGGCGACGACCAGATCACGAGTTCTTCGCTCAGCCGGGATAGGTGCATCATCAGCATCGAGCACGCCGAGAGGAATTCCAGGAGGTAGTCCCGGTCGGCGACCGCATCGATACTGTTTCGCGAGAGCTCGGCAAACCCGAGTTCTCGCGCGATCATTTCTCTGTCTATGGGAAAACTCGTGCCGCCCAGGGCGGCGGAGCCGAGCGGCATCACGTTGGCCGTGTTGTAGCATTCTATGAACCTGTCTTCGTCACGACCCAGCATTTCGTAATACGCGAGCATATGGTGCGCAAACAGCACGGGCTGCGCGTGCTGCATGTGTGTGAACCCGGGCATGATGACTTCGGAGTCCTCCTCGGCCAATCGCACGATCGACTTTTGCAGCCCGCGGATAAGCTCGATGATCAGCACCGCCTCATCGCGAATGTACATACGCATGTCGAGAGTGACCTGGTCGTTGCGGCTGCGGCCCGTGTGCAGCTTGCCTCCGACGTCGGGGCCGACCTTTTTGATGAGTTCCGCCTCGATGTTCGTGTGGATGTCCTCGAGCTGGACCTGGAAGGCGAATTCGCCGTTGTCCAACTGTTTTTCGATTTGGCGCAGGGCTCTCACTATCTTGTTCGCCTCGCCCTTTTTGATTATTCCGCACTCGGCCAGCATCTTGGCGTGGGCGATGCCGCCGGCGATGTCGTAGGGATACAGCCGCCAGTCGAACGAAATGGACTCGGTATAGAGCAGCGCAAGCCTGTCGGTCTTCTTCGCGAACCTCCCACCCCACTGCTTCTCCGATTTTGCAGTCATTTCCCCTGCCTTCCCATTAGCGCATTGATGCGGAGCCTGAGCGCGTTCAGCCGAATAAAGCCCTCGGCGTCGGCCTGGTTGTAAACGGTTTCACTCTCGAACGTGGCGAAGTCCGGATGGTAAAGCGAACGCGGCGACTTGCGGCCGACGACGGCGCAATTGCCTTTGTAAAGCTTGAGTCGCACCGTGCCGGAGACCGTCTGCTGCGTGTCGTCGATCATCTTTCGCATCAGCTCGGCCTCGGGCGCAAACCAGAAGCCGTAGTACACAAGCTCGGCGTAGCGCGGCACGAGAGAGTCCCTCAGGTGCATCACCTCGCGGTCGAGCGTGATCGATTCGACCGCCCGGTGCGCGACGTGCAGTATCGTGCCGCCGGGTGTCTCGTAGACTCCGCGCGACTTCATCCCGACAAATCTGCTCTCGACCATGTCGACGCGGCCGATGCCGTTCTTGCCCGCGACCTCGTTCAGGTTGGTCAGCAGAGTCACGGGATCATGCCGCTCGCCGTCGATCGCGACGGGCACGCCCTGTTCGAACTCGATCTCCAGGTACGTCGGTTTGTCGGGAGCGCGTTCGGGTGAGACCGTAAGCACGAACATGTCCTCGGGCGGCTCGTTCCACGGGTCCTCGAGGATGCCTCCCTCGTAGCTGATGTGAAAAAGGTTGGCGTCGGTGCTGTACGGCTTCTCCTCGGTTACCGTGATCGGGATGTTGCAGTCGCGGGAATACTCTATGAGATCGGAGCGCGACTTGAATGTCCACTCGCGCCATGGCGCGATCACCTTTATGTCGGGGTCGAGGGCAAAATAGGAAAGCTCGAACCGCACCTGATCGTTCCCTTTGCCGGTGGCGCCGTGCGAGACGGCGTCGGCCCCTTCGAGGCGGGCTATCTCGATCTGTTTTTTGGCTATCAGCGGCCGGGCTATCGATGTGCCGAGCAGGTAGGTGCCCTCATAGACAAGGTTCGCTTTTATTACCGGGAAGACGAAATCCCGGACGAACTCCTCCTTCAGGTCCTCGATATATACCTTGCTTGCACCGGTTTTTCGGGCCTTTTCGTCGAGCGAATTGAGTTCCTCGCCCTGCCCGAGATCGGCTGCGAAGGCGATCACCTCGGCGTTGTAATTGTCGATCAGCCATCTGAGTATCGCCGACGTGTCGAGGCCGCCGGAATAGGCCAGAACGATCT
>CBDUSG010000330.1:0-4656 GCA_965369575.1 uncultured bacterium
GACGAAAAGCGCGAACAGCAGCAGCAACAGGAGCAGGAAGAGAAGAAGCAGGCCGACAGCCCGGAACGGCAGGAGAAGAAGGAACAGGAACAACAAGGAAACTCCGGCGGTGACGAGCAGCCGGAACCTCGGCAGGACGGACACCAGGAGAAAACCGACGCGCAGGAACAAATGCGGCCGCCTGACGGGCAGCGGAAAGTAAGCGATGAGAATTTGCGGCGATGGCTCGACGCCGTCGAGGCCGAGACCGCGGAGAACATGAAGGCCTTTCTCAGGAAACAGCAGCCCGCAGGTGTCATCGCCTACTCGGAGGACTGGTAAGGCTCGGAAGATGCTATCGGAAGATGCTAGAGGATGACGATTCGTCTCCCAAACGCAATCCGTTAAGCTCAGATATTGATTATGGGAACCGTGAACCGACAATTGCAGAATAATCCGTCCGTGAAATGGCGCTTCCGCCGGGCCGGCATGTTTGCGCTCGCGGCATGTTTGGCGGCGGCCTTTTCGTTTCCGGGCGCGCCCGCCTTTGGCGAGGGCCCGGAGCTGAAAATTGATCTCGCCCTCGACAAGCCCGAGATCGAACTCGGCAGGCAGGTCTCGCTCACGGTCAGCATAAGCGGCCCGAGCGGGTTTTCCAAGCCCGTCGTACCGGATGTCGACGGCCTCGACATTGTTTCGGCGGGCCGCTCCTCGAGCGTGCAGATAATAAACGGCAAAGTGAATTCGTCGAAAATTTTCGGTTACAGGGTACAGCCCCACAGGGCGGGAGAATTCACGATCGGACCCGTCAGGATCGAACGGCGCGGACAGGTATACACGAGCGGCACGGTGGCGCTGAAGGTGCTCGACCGCGGGCGGGAGACCAGGCGCGCGCCAGCCACCAGAGAAGTCATAGTCGAGGCCGTAGTCGACGAGGCCAACCCGTATGTCGGCCAGCAGATTACCCTGCTGTTCCGTTTCGCAAAAAAAACGTCCGCCCGCGTAAGAAACGCCGGCTATCAGCTGCCCGATCTTTCCGGCTTCTGGAACGAAGATATGGAAAGCAAGCGCGAATATACACAGAAAATCGACGGCGTCGAATATTTCGTCACCGAGATCGCTTTCCCCCTCTTCCCAATCAAGGAGGGCAGCATGAAAATAGGCAAGGTAAAGTTTCATTACGACGAAATCATCCCCAGAGAGCGTGCTCCCGGAGGCTCACGCCTTCCCCGAGGCCCGTTCGGAGAGGGCGCATTCGACGACAACTTCTTCAACAACTTCTTCGGATCGGCGCGCGTGGAAAGGCGCACGGCCATGACGCAGCCGATCAAGATAGAGGTCAGGCCTCTGCCCCTTGAGGACCGGCCGGAAGGCTTCAAGGGAGGAGTCGGCAGCTTCAGAGTCAAAGCTCAGCTCAGCGAGAAAGAGGTGAAGGTTGGCGAATCGGCGACACTCACGGTCGCGCTCAGCGGACAAGGGAACATACGGGATGTTTCCGATCCCGAATTCAGCATCGACGGTGTCAAGATTTATTCGGAATCGCCCTCGCTGAGTGTGAAAAGCTACGACGACAAGGTCGTCGGTGAGAAGGTTTATAAGCTGGCGCTGGTGCCCCAGAAGGCGCAAGACATCGAGATACCCGGAATATCCGTGCCCTATTTCAATCCTCAGAGCGGGAGGTACGAGGTTGCCTCATCGGCCCCGTTGACGCTGAAGACGCTGCCCTCGGAGGAGGAACGCCTGAAAGTCGCAGAGCCTGCCCGGCCCGACTCGGCCGGCGCGCGGGAGGCCATGCGCAGGCGTGACATTCTCTCCATCCACGAAAGATACGGCTCGATAGAAGGCGGCCGTTTGCGGGCCTGGTGGTCGCGTCTCCGGCCCGTCGTCTATCCGCTGCCGATCGCCGTATACGCGCTGTGCCTCGTGATGGCGAGGCATAGGGAGAAAATGAGGAGCGATGTTGAATATCGCCGGCAGAGGTTCGCCTCGAAAACGGCCAACACGCATATCGACGCCGCCCTCGAGGCCATGAAACAGGGAAACCGCGAGGAGGTTTTCACTCGATGTTCGCGCGCGGTTACCGATTATTTGGCCGACAAGCTCAATATCCCGTCGGGCGGCATGACACCTCCCGACGTGGGGGCCGCCCTGTCGGAGCGGGGCGCGCCCGACGACCTGACAGGCGAGATAACTAAATTCCTCGAAGGCTGCGACTACGGGCGGTTCGCCTCCCCGGGAGCGAGCGGCGACGTGTCCGCCAAATGCATCGAGAAGACGCGGCGCATTCTGCGACGCTTAAAGCGCGAGGAGACCATCGGATAATGAAAGCGAGGCGCTCGCCTGCAGGCATCCATATTATTGTCATGGTCGCGGTTTCGCTGCTTACGGCCTGGAGCATGTCCGCCGTCTCCGAATCGGCGACGGTGGCCGAGGGACAGGCCGACTCGGTTTTCGACGTCGCCAACGAAGAGTACAAGGCGGGCAACTACGAGAACGCGATCAGACTCTATGAGGGCCTTTTATCGGACCCGTCCCTCAAGGCGGCCGACATCCATTATAATAAAGGCAACGCCTCGTACAAGCTCGACAGCTACGGCAAGTCGATCGCGGCTTATCGCCGCGCCCTGCGACTGGCGCCCAGAGACCAGGATATCATCGCGAACCTTCGCTTCGTCACAGAGGCGACGCTGGATAAGATGGATCAGCCGAAGAGCACGGAGTTTTTGCGGGAAGTTTTCTTTTTCCACTACGCCCTCAGCGCTCGCGAGGCGGAAACGATATTTGTGTGCTCCTACTTCGCCGCGGCGCTGCTGGCGACGACCTGTATTTTTCACAGGGCGAGATTTCTGCGGTGGCTGGCCGCGCTCGCCCTGTCATTGGCGCTGATTTTCGGCGCCTCGACCACTCTGCGGCGGTACCGAGCGGCGAACCCGAACCGGGCCGTCGTTGTGGCGAAGGAGGCGGACCTCCATACCGGGCCGGGCAACAATTACCTGGTGTCGCTCAATATCCACGACGGCGCCGAGTTGACGGTGCGCAAGAGCGAAGGCGGATGGTACCAGGTAGAGCTTGCAGACGGCAGGCGAGGATGGATACGAGAGTCGCTGATTGAGATTATCTGAAAGATAGGAACCGTGGATTATCCCAAGGAACTGACGGAGAGGCTTTCAGCTATCCCCTCCGAAAATGCCGATCTCAGGCGAGATCGTCTGCTCGAAGCGATGAAAGCTTTCTTTGCCGAAAAGAAGGAGGAGCTTCGCCGAATGCATTTCGAAGGCGGAGGCGGGGCCGCCGTCGTATCGGGCTATACAGCGCTGGTGGATTCGCTGGTCGAGTCCGTATATGCGGCCGGGATCGATGAAGCGGGCGCAAAAGCCCCGCACACGCTCGTCGCGCTCGGCGGATACGGCCGAAGCGAGCTGTGCTTTTGCTCGGACGTGGACATCATGTTCGTGCGCGAGCGAAGCCTCGACAAGGGACTCGAGGCCCTCAACGACTATCTTCTGCATTTCCTGTGGGACCTCGGCTTCGAGGTCGGGCACAGCATTCGCTCCATCGATGAATCGTTGGAACTGGCCGAAACCGACGACACCATCCTCACTTCCATGCTCGAATCACGGCCGCTGGCCGGCCGCGGGCAAACATTCGCAAAATTCATCGAGGCTCTGAAATCGCAAATCGATTCAACGGGAGCCAAGCGCTTCATCCGCCGAATGAAAAAGGAACGGGCCCGCGTCTGCCGCGAGGCCGGCGGCGAAATATACCACCGGGCGCCCAATATAAAGCATACGGCGGGCGGACTCCGCGACTATCACGCAGGCATCTGGATCGCTGCGACGCGGTTCGGGATGAAATCACCCCGCGAGCTTTTCGAGGGGGACCTTCTCACGGAGGACCAGTTCCTCAGGCTCGAAAAGGCGCTCGATTTCATGTGGCGAGTGCGCAACCAGATACATTTCGAGGACGGCCCGCACGACGACGTCCTCACCCAAAGCCGGCAGGAGCGCATCGCGCGCGCGTTCGGCTACCGCGCCGCTCGCGGAGCCCTCGAGGTCGAGTTGTTCATGCAGGATTATTACGCTCACGCGCTCGAACTGCGCCGGTTTTACGAGGAGATGCTGCATCAGGCCGGCGTCTCCGCGGGGCGCGGCGCTCAGCCGGTCGTGCCGCGCGGCGGCAAGACCGTGCGCGGGCTCCGAATCGCGCGCCGGCAGGTGTATCTGCCCGCGAAAGACGCGAATTGGCTCCGACAGAATCCGGCGAGGCTGATGGAAGTCCTCTGGTACTCCCAAAAGCACGGATTCGCTTTGAGCGAGAGCGCGCTGCGGAGCATAAACGCAAACCTTGGATTGATAGACGACCGCTTCCGCGAAGATCCGGTAGCGCGGGACTACTTCATGGCCATTCTCTCCGATCCTCTGCGCGTCGGCTCGAGTATGCGACTCATGAGCGACATCGGAGTTCTCGAACGGTACCTGCCGGAGTTCGGGTCCATAATAAATATTGTCAGGTACCGGCACTTTCATCAGCATCCCGTAAATGAGCACACACTCAGGGCGCTTGAAAACCTGGCGGAGATACCGCATCTGGACGAACCGGGATCGGACGCCATAAAGAGAGCCCTCTCGGAAATCGAGGCGCCGCACATCCTCTCGCTCTCGATACTCCTGCACGATC
>CBDUSG010000331.1:0-4649 GCA_965369575.1 uncultured bacterium
CACCACGACCGCACAAGAGCAATTTCGAGGCCATTTCATTCGGACCGAATAGATTTTTCGCGGCGACTATGAAAAACCTTTTGATAACCCTGTATATAGTATTGAGAGCAAGACACATGCCAATATATAGTAGCGTTGCCGCTAAGCTTATGCGCCGTCAATGCTGGGGAAAAGAGACCCGCGACGAGCGCCCGACGATTGTCGGAACGCATTTGAGGCGCCGAAAGTCCGGCCCGAGGTTCCGGCGGCGAGCCGGGCAGCCGGAAACCCAATAGCGTCATGGGCGGACGGAGCACCGTCCTCAGGGCGACTTTTGTCGTCGATGTCGGCCGCGATTTGTCGCTTCGCCGGAGCCATGTCAACGGTCTTTTTCACGGCATTGGAAAACCTCATTTGGGGCGAAACGACTACGCTTCTGCCACGTCACTCGCGGCTGAGGGATCTTTTTTTTTGTCGGGAGGTTGCGGGTGTGCGGCTCGAATTAGCAATCTTTTGGTTGCGGGAATTATTTCGACAGCAGAAACGGCCCCTCCGAGGTCAGCCGTGGAGGGCGGTGGAAAAGCGTCTATGGCCGGCTCAGACCCCTTGCCGCGCCTTCAGTCCGCCGCGCTTCAGGAAGTGGACGTAAGTCTGGGCCTCGCGCCGGGTAGAGAAAATCCCGAACTTTACCCAGTCTTCGATCCCCCTGCTCGGGTAGCTGGCTATCCTGACCATAAACAGGGGATCGCCCGTGTCGGAGGCTCTGCAGCTTGCAAGCTCGTAGGCCGTGTTGGGGTTGAGCAGGCCCACCTTGAGCGCTTCCGGACGATGGCCGTTCTCCTCTTCCTCGAAAGCCCTGGTCAGGATAAACCTGGCAAAGAACTCTTCGGGCTTCTCTTCCTCTTCTTGCTTCTTCTTCTTTGTCTCGGTCAAGAGCACGAGTTACTACCCTCCCCTCCTCTGCGAGCCAAAAAGAAGACCCACCAGCCGAGAACGCCTCTCCGATACTGCTGCGGCGCCACCGTGCAACTCTCGACCATGTGGGCATTGCAAGGGCATGGCAACAACCCCGTTGGTAGTTGTACAGTATTAGTATACCACAATATCTTGTAGAGTCAAGCGAAATTTTGGGAATCGCGCGAAACGGGCGTTAAGATTCCCCCGCCCCGTTTTGACATGGATTGTGAGGCAATGTTAAAATTAAAGGTTGGCGACATCCCTTTTCTTCTTTCTGTGTCAAGTTGTCTGGAACATTGCCCATGGAACACAGGATCAGTTTTCGCGGCATCCGGGTCAACAACCTCAAGGGCGTTGATCTCGATATTACCCGCAACAGGCTCACGGTGATATCCGGGGTCAGCGGTTCGGGCAAATCCAGCCTCGCCCTCGACACCATCTATGCAGAGGGGCAGCGACGCTACGTTGAAGCGCTCTCGGCCTACGCCCGCCAATTTCTCGAAAAGATGGATCGGCCCGATTTCGAAAGCGTCGAGGGCATTCCTCCGGCCATAGCGATTCAGCAAAAGCCCCCGTCGAGAAGTTCGCGCTCGACGGTCGGAACGGCCACGGAGATTTACGACTACCTTCGGCTCCTGTTCGCGCGCATCGGGCAGGTGCACTGCCGCCAATGCGAAAAACCGGTGATGAGCTGGTCGGTCGAGGACATATGCGGGCGACTCGAGGCGTTTGCCGGTAATCGCGTGCTTATCGTCGCTCCCATGGGAACAGTGGACGAATCGACGCCGGAGATGCTCGGCGACCTGATGAAGCGGGGATACGCGCGCGTGATGCTGGCCGGCCGTCCTGTCCCGCTCGAAGAAGCCCTCTCCGAGCCGATTGCCCACGGCTCGGAATGGGGGGTTGTAGTGGATCGACTCGCTCTTTCCCCGGAGCGCCGCTCACGACTCGCGGATTCGCTCGAAGCGTCAAACGGCGAGGGGGACGGCCGAATCCGGATACACGTGGTCGACGGGCCGGTACTCAACTTCACGAACCACAAAAACTGTCCCGACTGCGGCATCGAGTACGAAAATCCGTTTCCGCAGCTGTTCTCATTCAACAGCCCGCTTGGGGCCTGCCCGCAGTGCAACGGTTTCGGCAACACTGTCGAGATCGACATGGACCTTGTCGTTCCCGACAAGAGGAAAAGCCTTGATGAAGGAGCGATCAGACCTTGGACTTTTCCGAATTATGAATGGCCGATGGAAGAGCTCAGGTGGATAGCCGAGGAGAAGAATCTGCCCCTGGACGTGCCCTTCAACGAACTGTCGAAAGGGCACCTGCGGTTGATCATGAACGGCAGCGGCGACTTCCCGGGTGTGCGCGGGTTCTTCCGGCTGCTCGAGAAGAAGAAATACAAGATTCATATCAGGGTTCTTCTGAGCAGGTTTCGCGGATACACGACTTGCTCGGAATGCCAAGGCGCGCGTCTGAAGCCCGACTCGCTCGCGGTAAAGATCGACGGGCGTACCATCACCGACGTTTGCCGCGAGCGCGTCGGCGGCGCCCTGAAATTTTTCGAAAATCTTCGCCTCTCGCGACAGCAGGCCGACGTCGCCGATCTGCTTCTGAAGGAGATCAAAAGACGCCTGCGATACCTCATCGACGTCGGGCTCGACTACCTCTCGCTCGACCGGCTCACGCGCACGCTTTCGGGCGGCGAGAGCCAGAGGATCAGCCTCGCCTCGTGCCTGGGCTCGGGCCTGACCGACACCCTATATATCCTCGACGAGCCGAGTGTGGGCATGCACGCGCGCGACAACGGGAGGCTGATCGACATCCTGGAGAAACTGCGCGACGCGGGCAACACGGTGCTGGTAGTCGAGCACGATGCCGATATGATTTCCGCCGCCGACGAGGTCGTGGATATGGGGCCGGGCGCCGGCGAGAACGGCGGAACGATCGTGTTTCAGGGATCGGTCGCACGGCTGAAAAAATCGCGCAAATCTTTGACCGGCAAATACCTCAGCGGCAGGGTCCGGGGCGCTCTCGCCCGCCAAAAGCGCCGTGCCCCCCGCGGTTTTGTGAAAGTCATCGGCGCGCGCGAGCACAACCTCAAGAATATAGACGTCGATTTCCCGCTGTCGACACTGACGTGCGTGACCGGGGTCTCCGGCTCGGGCAAGAGCACGCTCGTCGAGGATATCCTCTATCGGGCGGCGAGCCGGCAAAAAGGGATCGCCGCCGACAGGCCGGGCGAACACGACGCAGTGCTGGGTGTCGAGCGAATAGACAAACTCGTGATGGTGAGCCAATCGCCCATCGGGCGCACCCCGCGGTCGAACCCTGTGACTTACATGCAGGCGTTTGCGCACATTCGCAAGCTCTTCGCCTCGACCATGTCGGCCCGGCTTCGTCAACTGACTATGCGGGACTTCTCGTTCAACGTCGATGGAGGGCGCTGCCCAAAGTGCAGGGGCGAGGGAAAACTCAAGGTGGAGATGCAGTTCCTCGCCGACATTTTCATAACGTGCGACGCCTGCGACGGCAAGAGATACAAGCCGTCGATACTGGAGGTCGGCTACCGCGGCAGGACGATCCACGACGTGCTCGAAATGACCGTGAGCGAGGCCCTCCAATTCTTCGATTCATCGGCCCCGTTAAAGAAGCGGTTGCGGCTGCTCGCCAATGCCGGATTGGGCTATCTCAGGCTTGGGCAGCCCGCAAACACGCTGTCCGTCGGCGAGGCGCAGCGCATAAAGCTTGCCTCACATATCGCCGAGGGGGGCTCGGCGCGGACGCTTTTCATTTTCGACGAGCCGACCACGGGACTGCACTTTCATGACATCGGAATGCTGGTCAACTGCTTCAATATGCTGGTTTCGATGGGCAATTCCGTCATAGTGATCGAGCACAACCTCGATGTCATTCGGTGCGCCGACCACATCATCGATCTCGGGCCGGAGGGCGGCGACGAGGGCGGGCGCCTGGTTGCCTGTGGGCCCCCCGATAAGATCATGGGGACGAAAGGGTCCCACACCGGCCGGTTCCTGAAAAAGCATATGCGCAACGGGCGATCCTCCCGCCGCGTGAAGGCGCGATAAAATGCCCGCAAGGATTCTGCTGACAGGCGTCCCCGGCGTCGGCAAGACGACCGTGGTCCGCGAGGTCGCGCGACTGCTCGGTCCGAACGCCGCCGGATTCTACACCGAGGAGACGCGGGAGCGCGGCCGGCGGACGGGTTTTGATATCGTCACCCTCGACGGCCGACGCGCCCCGCTTGCGCGCGCGGGCGGAAAGAGCCGGCATCGCGTCGGCAGATACGGCGTCGACCTCGATGGGCTGGATTCGGTAGCCGTTGCGGCCATCGAGGACGCGCTTAACGGCGAGGGCACGATAATAATCGACGAAATAGGGAAGATGGAGCTTTTCTCGGAAAAATTTCGCAGGGCGGTGACGAAGGCCTTCGACTCGCGCAATCCCGTCGTCGCCGTCATAATGCAAAAGCGCAACCCATTCGCCGATTCAATCAAGCGCAGGGCCGACGTAACGATAATCGAGGTAACGATTTCCAACCGCGCTTCGCTGCCCGGCCAGATCATGAGAGAACTCGGCCTCCGCCCCTGATACGGCAATCATGCTGAGTCAAGGGCGGTGCGGGGGCCGCCCCGACAGTGATTAACACCAGACCACCCGGGGCGATGCCGCGGTGGGCCCCGCGGGCTGAGGAC
>CBDUSG010000332.1:0-4648 GCA_965369575.1 uncultured bacterium
CTATCTCTTTTTGGTTCCATGCCTCAGATTGGCTTAGCCGGCAGATCGCCCTATAACAAAGATTTTTCAACCTGACGAGAGGATCGGCGCTGAAAAAGTAACGATCAAGGCCAAAATCCGGAAGCAAGCCGAGCTTGGATTACGCTTGAGTTGCGCTTGGGTTACGGTTGGGTTACGGTTGTTGCAAGTAAGCCGCTGCCGGCGGTCAGATACCGGTAAGGGTTTCATCTATCAGATCAAAGGAGGTCGTAATGAAGATCAAACGCCGAGACTTTCTCAGGGTGGGCGCCGCCGCCGGTGCTGCCGCCGCGGTCGGGCTGCCTTCACTGAAAGCTTTTGCTGAGGGCGCTGCGATAAAAGACCTCGGCACGAGCGCGGGCGAATGGAAGCCGTCCACCTGCCAGGGCTGCACCACCTGGTGTCCTGCGGAGGTATTCGTTCAGGATGGCAGGGCGGTCAAGGTAAGGGGGAACCCACACTCCAAGCAGAACGAGGGCAGGTTATGCCCCAAAGGTCACATCTCGCTTCAGCAACTCTACGATCCCGACCGTGTGAAGGTTCCCATGAAAAGGACCAACCCGAAGAAAGGGCGGGGCGAGGACCCTCGCTTTGTGCCGATATCGTGGGATGAGGCCCTCGACACGATCGCCGAGAAAATGATGGAACTCAGGCGAGCCGGTGAGCCCGAAAAGTTTATGCTGATGCGTGGCCGTTACACCTACATGAGGGACACGATTTACGGCGCGCTGCCGAAGGTTTTCGGCTCTCCCAACGGCATCTCGCACAGCGCCATCTGCGCCGAGGCCGAAAAGTTCGGCGCATACTACACGCACGGCCTGTGGGGTTATCGCGACTATGATCTCGACAAAACAAGGTATCTCCTGATATGGGGCGCCGATCCGGTCAGTTCGAACAGAATGATCCCGGCCACGATCAAGCGCTTCGGTGATGTGCTGGACAGGGCCACCGTGGCCGTAGTCGACCCCAGGCTCAACGCCTCTGCGGCAAAAGCCCACGAGTGGCTGCCCGTCATCCCGGGAACCGACGGCGCTCTCGCCGGCGCTATGGCCCACGTAATACTCACCGAGGGTCTGTGGCACAAGGAGTTTGTCGGCGACTTCAAGGATGGCGCCAACCGTTTCAAAAAAGGAGCGACCGTCGCGGAAGATTCCTTCGATGAAGAATACACGCACGGGCTTGTCAAGTGGTGGAACATTGAGCTCAAGGACAAAGACCCCAAGTGGGCTGAGAAGATAACCGGTGTGGACGCGGAACAAATCAGCAGGGTAGCCAGGGGAATTGGCAGGGCAGCGCCCAATGTCTGTGTTTGGATGGGTCCCGGCGCCGCCATGCACGTAAGGGGCGGCTACTCGGCAATGGCAGTGGAAGCCTTGAACGGGCTGCTCGGATCGATGGACAACGAGGGCGGTCCCATGGACGGGAGCAAGATACCGGTCAAGAAGATTCCCAAGTTCGGCAAATATCAGGACGAATTGGCAAAGAAGCACTCGAAGATGCAGAAGATAGATCAGCGGGGGTACAAGGAGTTCCCTGTCCTGAGCAAGGGCAAGTCCGGGGGCGGCGTGGTCACAAACAATGTGGCAAGCGCAATGCTCGCCAGGGACCCCTATGAGATAAAAGTCGCCATCGGCTATATGAACAACTTCGTCTTCTCCTGCACGGGCGCCCAGCTTTGGGAAGAAGCTCTGGCAAAGCTCCCCTTCCTGGCGCATCTCACCACGCATGCCTCGGAGATGACACAGTATGCCGACATCGTGCTCCCTGCGGCGATGACGAAATTTGAAAAGCTTGGATACGTCAAGACCAAGGCCAACGGCTATGCCACCTGCACTCTCGTCCAGCCGGTGGTCAAGCCCCTGTGGGATGTCAGGGTGGACGAGACCGAGTTCGTCTGGGACCTTGCTCTGAAGCTCGAAGAGAAAGGCTTTCCCAATCTCCACAATTATCTGAGAAGGGAATTCAAGGATCCCGAGACCGGCAAAGAGCCCACCGACGGCATCGAGTTCACTGAGTACAATCTCAAAATACAGTCAGCCCCTCTTTGGGACGGCAACAAGGACGTCGGCGGCGACAAGATCAACGGCTGGGCCGAGTTCAGAAAGCGTGGCATGTGGAACTCCTCCAGGTACAAGTACAAGAAGCGCTGGGGTCATTTCAAGACCAAGACCGGAAAGTTCGAGTTCTACAGCGAGACGCTGAAGGAAGCCCTCGAAAAGCACGCCAAGAAATATGATACCGATGTAGACGACATCATGGAGGTGACGAACTACACGGCCCGCGGCGAGCTCTGCTTCGTGCCTCATTATGAGCCGCCCTTCAGGCACGGCACGGAAAAAGAATATCCCTTTACCTTCATAGACTACAAGAGCAGGCTCAATCGAGAGGGCCGCAGCCAGAATGCCACATGGTTCCAAGAATTCAAGCACGTGGACATCGGCGACGTGGGCTGGGACGACGTGCTGAAGATCAACCCCAAAGACGCCGTGAAGATCGGGGTGAAAGACGGCGACACGGTGAAGGTCCGCTCCGTCACGGGAAGCTTTACCCTCAGAGTAAAGCTCTGGGAGGGTGTTCGGCCCGGTACTGTGACCAAGTGCTACGGGCAGGGTCATTGGGCCTACGGAAGAGTGGCCGCCGTGGATTACCACAAGGCTGTGCCCAGGGGTGTGAACAACAACGAGATCATGCCCTTAGAAACCGAGCGCCTGAGTGGGAGCAACGTCCGAAACGGCGGCTTTACCGGCGTCAGCATAGAGAAGGCCTAACGAGGGAGGGCTGAGATATGACTCAGTATGCGATGGTTATAGACCTTCAGAAATGTGTGGGGTGTGGCGCCTGTGCCATTGCCTGCAAGACCGAAAACAACACCGAGGACCGCAGAGACGGGCAATCCTTCAACTGGGCCGACTTCATACACGAGGCAAGCGGCGAGTTTCCGGCGGCCGAGCACACGACCCGACCGGTCCTGTGCAATCACTGTTCCGACGCCGCCTGCGTCGAGGTCTGTCCGGTCGAGCCCAAGGCCATGTTCAAGACCAAGGACGGCATCACCATGCACAGCGACGAGCGCTGCATAGGCTGTCGCGCATGTCAGGAGGGATGCCCGTACAGCGAGGAAACCGTGGAAATAGGTGAATGGAGCGTCCTCAGCTTCAAGGAGTTCGACAGGGACACCCATGGTTTCTATCGAGACGCTTCGCAGATGATCAAGGGCGGCACCACTTCGGGAGCGGAGCTTTCAAAGAGGACACGAGCTTTACCGCCGCATCGCACAAAATACAGTCATCCCGAGTATGACGACGTCAGAAGGAGCGGGATCACTGAGAAGTGCATATTCTGCGATCACAGAGTCAAAAACGGCAAAATTCCATACTGTGTCGTCTCATGTCCCGCGGGAGCCCGCATCTTCGGTGACATAAGCGACCCCGGCAGCGAGCCTTCAAAGCTTCTGAAGAAGCACAAGGCCACGGTATTGAAGCCCGAGGCCGGAACGAGGCCCAACGTCTATTACATTCGGAGCTTCAGGGTAAAGTCGTAGGCTGAATCGGGAAATGGCTGTTACATTCTCCGCATCCGGCCAACCAATGTGAGGAACGATGGAAAGCTGCGGTTCCATTCAGGTAGAAACGATGCGTTCAGAGGTTTACCGGATTCTTTCGACATGCTTTTATCTGCCCGATAAGAGAATGTTCGAGCGCGAACACGTACTCGACAAGCTGGAAACCTCATTGAAGACCTTGGGCGGCGGAGCGGCCGACAGCCCTCGGCGCATGCGGGAGGGACTCGCCGCCGCCTCACAGGAAGAACTTTCCGTCGAGTTTTCCCGGCTCTTTGTTGGGCCCTTCGAACTGCCGGCGCCACCATACGGATCGGTTTACCTCGATCCAAATAGAATGGTCATGGGAGATTCGACGATGAAAGCCCTCCGCGCATACAAGGAGGCCGGACTCGACTTGAGCAACGGATTGCGCGAGCCGCCGGATCACATCGCCGTCGAACTCGAGTTCATGCACTACCTGGCCTCACGCGAAGCCCGCGCCACAGCCGACGGAGACAAAGACAGGGCAAGAGACCTCCTGAAAGCCCAGGGAAGGTTCCTGAAAGAATCAATGGGGCCATGGATTCCGCCTTTCTGTGAAAAGATGAGACAAGGCACTGAAAACGCCTTCTACAGGGCCCTCGCCGATTGTGTCTCGGCCTTTACGGAAAAGGACGAACGATACTTGAACTCCCTCATGAAGGAAACCTCGGAGCAGAGGATAAAATGAAGCGGCACGGGTTCGATTATCGATTATCTATGGATGACATGCATAAAGGGTCTCAGTCGGGAAATAACGGAAAACCCGGAAAGGGGGGATGCGTGAGAGTGTCCTGTTGATGGAGGTCCCGTCTCAGGCAACGGCGCAGCGGTCGCACTCGCATGATGCGGCGCGCCTTGCGCCGGGCCGGGCGACGAGCCGGAGAGATAACGTTTGCCGAGTTAACTTGCCCCGAAACAAAGTCCAGTCGAATCGAGACATCGGTATTTCAAGATTTGGCAGACTCGGGAGAGGAGTTGTTCATGAAGAAACTATTGATTGGATGCATATGCGCAGGCCTGCTCTTTATGTCCGGAACGGTCCATGCG
>CBDUSG010000333.1:0-4648 GCA_965369575.1 uncultured bacterium
CTTAAGAAAATCTACTGCGAGAACGCCCGCCGAATCATCCCGGGGCTGTGATGGGGCAGGGGGGGACCCTCCCACTTGACACTAATCGTCCTGCTTGAACACGGGTTTGCGCTTTTGCACGAACGACTGCGGGCCCTCGATGGCGTCGAAGCTGTCCAGCACCGTCTGGCCGACCTCGGCCTCTATGCGTAGTCCCTCTTCCAATGGACGGCCGTAGCCCATCATCGCGGCCTGCTTGTCCGTTCGCATCGCCCCCTGCGGCAGTTCGCAAAGATGCGCCGCCAGCTCTTTTGCGCGTTTCAGCGACCGCCCCTTGGGCACGACCTCGTTGGCCAGCCCGATGCGGTATGCCTCCTTCGCGTCGACGAACCGGCCGGTGATTATCATCTCCATAGCCCAGCCCATGCCCACGATTCGCGGGAGCCGCTGGGTGCCGCCGTCCAGCAGCGGAACGTTCCATCTCCGGCACGCGACGCCGAGTTCAGCGTGCTCCTCGACGATGCGGATATCGGCCAGACACGACAGCTCGAGCCCGCCGGCGAGCGCGTAGCCGTTGACCGCGGCGAGGATCGGCTTGTATATGTCCACCTGACGCGTATAGCCCATGTAGCCCGGCCCGTGCGTGATGAAGCGCCGTCTTTCGTGGCGGCTCGAATCGGCGGACAGTCCCGGGCCGAGCGTATTCAGGTTCTTGAGGTCGGCCCCGGCGCAAAAGGCCTTATCTCCGGCGCCGGTGAGGATCGCGACGTAGAGGTCCTCGTCGTCGCGGAATGTCTTCCACGCTTTTGCGAGGAGCGCCGCCGTCTCGCCATCGACGCAGTTGCGCACCTCCGGCCGATTGATCGTAATGATAAACGTCCTGTCCACCGTCTCTGTCACTACCTTGCTCATTTCTATCCTCCATTCTCCGGCCGGGCATGTGCGGTCGAACGATCCGCCGACGCCTTTCGATGCAATCGGCCTTCACATGGGCCGACCGATGCTCTTCCGCTTAAAGTCCGGATTCCGCTTCGAAACAGCCTTTGGATTCTACAGAATGGCTCCGAAAAAGACAAGAAGGCGGATTTTTGGGGCAGTTCCGGGGAGTTGAGCCCTCTTTGCCTTTTTGACCGTTCCCTGCCCAAAAACAACTGTTTCACGGAATTGGGGAGACTGGAAGTTCATCCGGGCTTGCATGGCACTTGAGCTTTTTCATTATTTCAGCTATAATTGTTTCGATGGATATCATCATCCTCACGGCGGCGAGAACTGCTTAGTCTGCCGACACGTTCCTATTGATCTAAACAAATTATCGGGCAGTTCAGGGAACAATTTGATTGTTCGCTATTCGGCAATGGTTGTTCAATGGATTCCTTTGTGACAACGCCCGGAAGACCATCTGACGCTCGAGAATCCGGAGGACATGGATAAATGGAAGCGGGAAAAAAGAGAATAGGCGAGCTTCTCATTGAGCAGGGTTATATTTCCCAGGAACAATTAGAGGAAGCGCTTCGAATTCAACCGGGGAAAAATGAGAAACTATGCAGCATACTGATAGACCTGGGACACCTGAGCGAGGCGGGCTTTCTGGAGTTCCTGAGCTCGATGCCCGGCATGGCCAGCATCGATCTGGCCAGTTGCGAGATGACCACCGAACTCCTCGAGACTGTTCGACACGAATTGGCGCATCGGCTGGAACTCGTGCCGATCGGAAGAATCGGCAACGTTTTGACGGTGGCAATGGTATGCCCGCTGGACGAGGGGGGACAGGAGGAGTTGGAGCAGTCGACGGGGTTGAAAGTGAGGCCGGTCCTGTGCTCTCGCGACGCAGTCGTCGCGACGCTTGACAGATACTATGGGGACTTTGATAGCGAGGAAGCTGGGAAGAAGAAGGCGGACGACGTGTCGGGCCTCGATGCGGTGCTGAAGCTTCGTCGAATAGCGAGGCTGGTCAGTGAAATCGACGAGCTCCCGACCCTGCCCGACATCGTCAGCAGAGTCACCGAGACGGCGAACGATCCGAAATCGTCGGCCGCAGACCTTGCCGGAGTGATTGCCCCCGACGGTTCCATATCGGCCAAATTGTTAAAGCTGGCCAACTCCCCGGCATTCGGCTTTTCCCGAAAGATTTCACAGATACAACATGCCATCGCGCTTTTGGGGTTCAAGGAGACAAAGCTGCTTGTGCTGTCGGTGGCCGTCCTGGACTATTTTCCCGAAGGAGAGGACTTCGATTTCAGGGCATATTGGAATCATTCGTTTGCCTGCGCCACCTTGGCGAGGCTGATATCCGCAAACCTGAAAACGAAAGAAGTCGAAGCCGCTTTCGTGTCCGGATTGCTTCACGATGTCGGTAAATTGGCGCTGGCGATGAAGGCGCCCGGCAAGCAGAAGAGGGTGGCCTTGCTCTGTACGCAAGAAAACATCACGATGCGGCAGGCGGAAGAAGCCGTATTGGGACTGACCCATGCGGAGGTCGGATACCTCCTGGGGGAACATTGGCTCCTGCCTTCCGACTTGACCGCCGCAATCAGATACCATCATTCACCCGAGCCGGAGCCTCACGCCACGGACATGTCCAGGGTGGTTCGCCTGGCAAACATTTTTTCCAAGACGACCCCGTCGGCCCTGCGCGAACAGAGCGAATTGGATGCCGAGACACTCGAAGTCCTCGATCTGCTCGGGTTGTCGGAGAACGCATTCCTCGAGACACTGAGTGAGTACGCCGAAATCTCCGGCGATGCGCCAATCATTTGAATACAGGGGACTGATATTCAAGAGGGTTCACTTCGAGAAAAAGCGGAAGCTGGTGACGCTGCAGTCGGTCAACCCGGCCCGCGACGAGCCGCCCCTCATCGTCGACCACGACCACGTCGAATATCGATACAAAGTCATCGGGGTGAAGTTTGAGTAGGAGGGGGAGATGAGTTTAATACCACCTGCTTATCTTGATTGTGTTGTAGCGATCGGAGTGAACACGCCCAAAGGAACACACTGGGGAGGCACCGGTTTTTTTATGGCCATTTTCACAGAGAGGATAAAGGGGGGCGGAGATATCGTATAGCTCTTGTGAGCAACAAACATGTTTTTGAGGACATCTCAGGAGTCGCTCATAAGGCGATTCTCCGAATCAATCCGATCCACGGAGACAGGTCAGCAGAAGAGGTTGGACTCCAGCTTAGAGACGGAGAAGGGAATACTTTCTGGTACGCTCATGATGATGCCGAAATAGACTTGGCAGCGGTTCCTATCAGTGCCAGCTTTCTTGAAGAGAGAGGCATGAAAAAGAATTTTTTTGAGAGCGATAAACATACCTTGACAATGCAACGAGGGGCCGAACTCGGCCTTATGGAAGGAGATGGGGTTTTCATTCTCGGTTATCCCATGGGGCGAATTGGTGAAGGCAGAAATTTTTTAATTTGTCGTCATGGGACTATCGCCCGGATAAGAGACACCTTGGAGGGTACCAGCAAGAGTTTTTATGTGGATGGCTTTGTTTTTCCCGGAAACAGCGGAGGCCCCGTTATGACTAAGCCTGAAGTCTTTTCCATTGAGGGAACGTCATCAATGCCCAAGAGCCTCTTGATCGGTGTTGTCAAGTCATCGATTCAATCCAACGATGTTGCCGTAAGCACGCAAACAGGATTGCCGAGAGTAGTATTTTCTGATAATTCGGGCCTGACCCAGGTGATCCCGATCGACTACTTGACTGAGTTGCTCGAAAAGATAACAACATCCTTCGACGAAAAGGAACGGCAGGTGAACGCTTCCGACTCAAACTAGAATTCTTTCCGCAGCATCGATATTCTGAATTCTGAAATCCGAATTCTGCGAGTAGGGGGGGCTCCAAATGACACAGCCGCCGCAACAGCAGAATGTCAAAGTCAAATCGCCGTTCAGCACCGGCTTCTGCATCGGCTGCGGAGTCATCGCCGCTATCCTGTTCGTCTCCATCGTGATTCCCATTCTGGCTGTCGGTACCTGTGCCGGAGTGGTCAAGCAGGGGATAGATAGCACACGCGAATCCCCGGCCCTCGATACACCTTCACCGAAGCCCAAGGCGCCGCGGCCCGAATCCTTGCAGGCTGTCATCGACAATGCCGTCGACGAAGCCGAAAAGGCTAGCAAACAGGCCTACATGAGCGATATCCAATTGCGAGACGTTGGGATCGGTGCAGATACATTCGATAGACAGGCAGTTTTTGGTGAAATAAAAAATGACGGAGACCGTACGCTGAAGAAGGTGGAGATAATAATCTACTATTTGGACTCTGCTGACGTACCCATCTTTGAGGAAAAGTATTGGCCGGTGTCTGATCTTTCTCTTTCCGACAATTCTCCTCTAAAGGCTAATTATGCCAGGAAGTTTGGATATTTAACTAGAAATGCTCCATCCGACTGGAGCGGCGAGGTAAGAGTCGAAATCACCAACATAGAATTCGCGGATTGAAAAAGGAGAGATTCCCCGCTCTCTGAAGCCGACGCCGACCGCCTGATTTTCATGCGCTCTGAGACGCCTTCCGGACTCCCTCGAATTTCAAACAGACCGTTGCATAATATGCAGAAGCGCCGCGCGCCGGGCCGCCGTAACAACAATATCGTAACCCCCCGCCCCCCCTTTATCACGTATTTCGCCCCCAGTTATCACGTTCGGGAACAATTTGGCACG
>CBDUSG010000334.1:0-4646 GCA_965369575.1 uncultured bacterium
CATGGCCATCGACGGCCCGTAGTAGGGGTTCCCCGGTTCCCCATCTCTCTGGACCCACTTTTTCTTCGCCATGCTGCAATAATACACGGGCTTCCCGCCGCTTTCATTGCCGCCGAACTCTTTCTGATACTCGATCATCTTCTCGCTCAGCTTCCCGAACTCCTCTCGGGCCGGTCCGATTTCGGTTTTCTCACCGAGCGACTTCGCAGACGCGGCGATCTCGCCCAGCCGGGCGTGCCGGGCTTTATTCCCGGACCCTTCTTCGAGTTTTGCGGCCTCCTCGGCCACCGCCTTCGCGTTGGACTGCACGTCCTTCATCGTGTTTTGAGAGAGTGAGGCGAGTATTGCGAAATATCTTTCGAAGACAGGGTCCGCCTCGGCTATGTGGGAGGAGGGTTCGGAATCCTGCTGCTTCCGAGCGTGCCCCATGGTCCCATGATGCTCGTGGTCGCTCCCCTCGTGATCGGTCATCTCGGCCCGGGCAGAGGGCGATACGAACAGAGCAAAAACCAGGACGGTGGCAACGACGAGTGCTTTCGTTATTGACATTGGATTGACGGCTCCTTTCTCGAACATATGGACCCAAAATTCTGTACACATCTGTCTATAAATGCAAGAGGATTGCCAAATCGCGCAGAGAGCGCATTTTCTGCGTAACTTTCCGCTGTACGGACGCTTATGGATATGGGCTCGCGGGTCTTACGCTCGAGGAAATGGGCGCCGATGTTGCCTATTCGGCAGAAGGCTGTCGGATATGAAACAGTGCGGGCTTATCATTAGTGGTGCAAAGAAGGATATAGAGGAATTCAGACGCCGGCGTGATGAAAGGGCATATTCGGGATCGTCAGTCCGCCTTTAGTGTTTCCACCGTGATGTTCTCGTTTGTATAGATGCATATCGACGCGGCGGTGAGAAGTGATTCCTTCACGATTTCCTCTGCCGACAGGCTGGAATGCTTTACAAGCGCTCGAGCGGCCGCGAGCGCGTACGGCCCTCCCGAGCCGATGGCGATGATGCCGTCGTCTGGCTCGACGATCTCGCCCGTGCCGGAAAGGAGGAGCGAATGATTGGCGTCGCACACCGCCAGGAGCGCCTCGAGCCGGCGCAGATATTTGTCGGTCCGCCAATCCTTGGCAAGCTCGACGGCGGCCCTTTGCAGGTTGGCCTTGTACTGCGAGAGCTTGGCCTCGAACCTCTCGAACAGGGTGATGGCGTCGGCGGCGGCTCCTGCGAAGCCGGCGAGCACATTGCCGTCTGCGAGTCGCCGTATCTTGGTGGCATGATGCTTGACTATGGTGTCCGAGAGCGTGACCTGACCGTCTCCCCCCAATGCGACCATGCCCTTATGTTTGACGGATATTACGGTTGTCGCTTTGAACATATGCCTCCTCCGGCTCACACGCCATGCGCGCCGACACGCGCGTGCGGGTGCGCATCGTCGTAAATGCTCCTAAGCCGCTCGACGCTCAGGTGCGTGTAAATCTGCGTAGTCGAAAGGCTCGAATGGCCGAGCAGCTCCTGCACGTCACGAAGGTCCGCGCCGCCGTCGAGCAGATGCGTGGCGAAGCTGTGCCGCAGGGTGTGGGGGCTGATCGAGCGATTGCCCCACAGCTTGCGCGCATATTTGGAGACGAGACGGTGGACGTCCCTTTCCTGAAGAGGCCGCCCGGTGCGGCTTAAAAAGAGCATGTCGCCGGAGATTCCCGCGTCCAGTTCTGTGCGCGCCTTCAGGTATTCGTTTATCGCCGCAATCGCATGGCGGCCCAGCAGCGCGCTCCTCTCCTTATCGCCTTTCCCCTTCACCCTTACGCCGCCGCCCGCCAGATCCAGCCTGTCGAGGGCTATCCCGCAAAGCTCCCCGACTCGTATTCCCGCCGAGTACAGCGTTTCCAAAACGGCCCTGTCGCGGATACCGATCACGGTGTCGGGGCTCGGCGCCTCGAGGAGCCGCTTGACTTCTTCCGTCGACCGGAATTCCGGGAGCTGCCTCCGCGCTTTCGGACGAGATACTTCGTCCGCGGGGTTGCTCTCGATGACGCCGTCGTCCATGAGGAAGTCGAAAAAGGCGCGGATCGCAGAAAGTTTTCTCGCTGCGCTGCGCTTCGAGATTTTGCCCGATTGCAGGTGGGCGAGGTAGGCCCGCATTTTCAGCCGGTCGATCTCGCCGGGCTTCACGGCCTCGATCGGACTGTCCGGCCCGCCGAAATAGCGATCGGTGAGAAAGCGGAGAAATCCTCGAACGTCGCAAAGGTAGGCTCGCAGCGTATGCTTGCTTGCGGTGCGCCCGGTCCTGAGGCGCTTTTCGAAAGCGGCAAGATGGTCCATGGCGCGGCTGGTGTCGTGTCAACCGTATTTTGTCCGGTCTCAGAGTCCTGTAAGTCGCCCAGGGCACGGCGCGCCGTGCCCTTACACGGGATCGCTTATGCGGTTTAAAATGTCGGCGGCGGGGGCAGAGCCCTCATCCACGGATACTTCGTATCCTTGCTTCGGGCGGCCAGTGGCCCTGTGGGGGCGAGGCGCCCCTCACACCCCTCCGTGAGATGCTTCGCATCTCTCCGTCGGCTATGTGGCAGCTGCATGGACAAGTCCTTGCTGAAACTGAATCAGTCAGGCCGGTTATGAAACAAGGTGTAAAAGAAGAGATGCGAAGCATCTCATGTCCGCGGCGACTCGCCGCTCTCATGTCTCCGGCGACTCGCCGGGCGACAGGCTAGGTGGCAGCCTCTTCCTGTTTCAGCTGTTCCTTGTATTTGCAGCCCTTTTTCGGGCAGCTGAGCGTCGCCTTGCCGTCGCGCGAGTATTTTTCAACGAGATAGTTTCCGCCGCACTGCGGGCAGTCCTTCAGGCGGGGCCTGTCCCACGCGGCGAATTTGCAGTCGGGATAGCGGCTGCAGCCGAAGAAGAGCCGGCCTTTTCCGGTGCGTCTTTCGATGACCTCTCCATCGCATTCGGGCTCGGGACATTCGACGCCGATGCCCAACGGCAGCGCGGTCTTGCATTCGGGATACTTCTTGCACGAGAGGAACCGCCCCGTCCGCCCCGTCTTCACAACCATGGGCCCGTCGCATGTCGGGCACGTCTTGCCGGCGGCGAGCTGCTCGGCCTCTTCGTTGGCGCCGTCCTTTTCGCCGATCTCTTTTGTATTACGGCAGTCGGGATAGCCGCTGCAGGCCATGAACCTGCCGAAGCGCCCCAGGCGGATAACCATCGGTTTTCCGCATTTTTCGCAGACCTCTTCGGTCGGGATTCCTTCCTTTTTTATATCGCGCATCTTCTGGGCGGCGGTCGCGAGCGAATCCTCGAACGGGCCGTAAAAGTCGCTCAGCACGCGCTGCCAATCCAGGTTGCGTTCTTCCACCTCGTCCAGCTGTCCCTCCATCCGCGCCGTAAACTCGACATCGAGTATTTTGGGAAAACTCTCGACCAGAAGTTCATTAACCGTGACGCCGAGGTCGGTCGGCGAGAGACGCCCTTTTTCCCTCAGGACGTATTTGCGCTTCTGGATCGTGTCGACAATTGTGGCGTATGTGCTGGGACGCCCGATGCCCTTTTCCTCGAGCGCCTTCACCAGAGTCGCCTCGGAATAGCGCGGCGGCGGTTTTGTGAAATGCTGCTTGGGAATCATTTTCTTGCAGGAAAGAGCGTCGGCCGCGCTTAGGGGCGGGAACGATTTTTCGCCTTCCTCGCCGTTTCCGTTATCCTCGCTCTCCTCGCGATAGAGGACCAGGAAACCTTGGGATTTGATTATGGAGCCGGTGGCCTTGAGCATGTATTTGCCGTCGGCCTCGATCTCGATCGTCGTCTGATCGAAGATCGCGGGGGCCATCTGGCTGGCGAGGAAACGGTTCCATATAAGCGTATAAAGTGAGAGGTATTCCTTTGAAAGGTGCGGCGCCAGCCTCTCGGGCGGCCACTCCATCGACGTCGGCCTTACCGCTTCGTGCGCGTCCTGGGCGTCGCGCTTGTTCTTGAAAACGTTGACGTGGTTCGGAGGATAATATGCCTTTCCGTAAGTTTTCAGGATGTACTCGAGGGCCGCCTCCTGAGCCTCCTTGGATATGCGAACCGAATCGGTCCGCATGTAGGTGATCAGCGCGACACTGCCCTCGCCCGGTATCTCGACGCCTTCGTACAGGTCCTGGGCCAGCCGCATCGTGCGGGCGGGGCGCATCCTCAGCTTCTTGGACGCCTCCTGCTGGAGCGTGCTCGTTATGAAAGGCGCATAGGGCCGACGGCGGACCTCTTTGGTCTCGACCTTTTCGACCACATACTTGGCCGTCTTCAGCTCTTTGGATATCTTCTTGGCCGCGTCCTCGTCGTCTATCTCGGCCTTTTTGCCCTCGATCTTGGCGAGCAGCGCCTCGAACGGCGAGTAGCCCTGCTTTTCGAGCAGGGCGCGTATGGTCCAGTATTCCTTTTGGACGAACGCATTTATTTCGGCTTCGCGCTCGCAGATGATCCTCACGGCGACCGACTGCACGCGCCCGGCGCTGAGGCCTCTTCCCACTTTTTTCCACAGCAGCGGACTCAGCTTGTATCCCACCAGCCGGTCGAGTATGCGCCGCGCCTGCTGGGCATTGACCAGGGCCATGTCGATGTCGCGCGGGTGGCGGATCGCCTCCAGGATGGCGCTCTTTGTGTGCTCG
>CBDUSG010000335.1:0-4633 GCA_965369575.1 uncultured bacterium
GGACGTGTCTGGATCGAGGAAGGCCGCCTTTTATCACTTGACAAAGACCGGGGTTACCAGTATAATGTATACTGACAAGGCGACCGGGAAGTATTTATATGCTATTTGCCTAAGTTGCCTATTATCGAGGAACGCAAGGAGAGCTTGATGGCAGGTCGGAGCGGAAATGACGATGGTTCGGAATTCATGAAAATCGCCCAGTTATCTGAGGAGTCGGGCTTTTCACGGTCCACTGTTCACCATTATTTGAATATTGGATTGCTCCATGCGCCTCAAAAGGCCGGCCTGAATTTATCCCTATACGATGATTCTCACCTGGCAAGGCTTCGGGAAATCCACCGCATGAGAGAACAGGGGCACTCTCTGTCGCAGATCAAGGAAACCCTGGGACACGGTGGTACCGCAGGGAACTTGATCGAAAAACCTGCGGCGGATGACGGGGCTTCTCGAAGTTCCAAAAGTTCCAAAAGTTCCAAAAGTTCCAGGATGCAGGCCGAGAATAATCGCACAAGGAAGACTGCGCAAGAGAAACGAGATAAAATCCTTGACGCGGCGATCGAGCTTTTTTCCCAGAAAGGGTATGAGAGCACGAAAATCAGCGATATTACCGACGCACTGCATATGGGCAAAGGCACCTTCTACGTCTACTTCGAGAACAAGGAAGAGTTATTCATCGAATGCATCGATCGCCTGACCACCATCATTGTGCCCAGAGAAGCATGGGAAGAAATCCGGAACGAGCCGGATTATGTGCGCAGGGGATACAAGAGGGGGATCGCCTTCCTGAACGCCTTCCCGGGGTTTCGAGGGATTCTGAGCCTGCTCCGTATCGCCCTGGGAGGCGACGATCCGAAGCTCGCTCAAAAGGCGAGGGAAACATTCAGGATCCTTTCCACTCCGATGGTAGAAGACCTGCGCAGGGCTATAGCCGATGGGATCATGCGGCCGGATATCGACGAAGAGTTTGCCGGCTATTTCCTCCTTGTGATCGCAGAGGGCTTAGGGTACTGGCAAATGATGGACTCTCGATACACTGTCGAGGAAGGGATGGGGTTGTTGAGCGATTTCTTTTCACGCGCTCTGCTCCGTACGGAAACGGCAGAAAAAGATGTCGGCAAAGAACACACCGTTTCCGGAAAGGTCACGGATCGAAAGGGCGCCGCGACAGCGCTTGAAAATATCTGCATTGAAGGAAAGCCCGTTCTCTCAGGCGCAATGGGGGAGGCCACTGTGGAGATTGAAATGGCGAGAGCCTCGAAGATAAGCCTGCGGAACGATGGAGGAATATGGACCGCGGAAGCGTTTATGAACGACGGCCAAGAGGTCATCGCCGAAGTGGATGAGAGACAGACGCTTTCCGGAAAAGCAACCTTCGGAAATTTTGCCATTTCATTAGAAAAAGTTGTTCAAATATCTTTTGGGAAGGCAGAGGCATAGATTCGGTGTTTAGTATGATCATGCATCGGCATACCTTGGGGAAAATGAACATGGAACCACAATCGACAGGATGGCCCTCAGTAGCTTGTGTACATGCCCGGCTGCAATTCTGGGTCGGCGGAAGAGGGAAGGTTATCCAATATGAAGACTCACAAATCATAGCGTGATCCGGGAGGGTATCTCATGACTTGGCAGTATACACCCTACACGATTCCGCTTATTGTTGTCGGCGTCGGCATGGCCGCGTTCGGCCTTTATGCCTGGCGGAAGCAGCGAACGCCGCCGGCTCAAATGCTGGTACTGATTATGCTGGCTGTGGCCGAATGGTCGTTGGCATACGCGCTCGGGCTGGCAAGCGTCAGTTTTGCGGCCAAGATATTCTGGGCCAAGGTTCAGTACATTGGCATTGTCACCATACCGGCAGGTTGGCTGCTTTTTGCGCTCCTTTACGCCAGGAGAGAGAAGTGGTTAAGGACACGCCGCCTGGGCCTGTTGGCTGTAGAGCCCATATTGATGCTGGCGCTGGTCTGGACCAATGGAGTTCACCACCTGGTCTGGGCCAATTCGACACTGGATACAAGCGGCTCATTTGGCTTGCTGGCTCACACTTACGGCAGGGGTTTCTGGGTTCACTCGGTCTACTCCTACTTTCTGTTCGCCGTTGGCATACTCTTGATAGCCAGGGTGTTCTTGTACTCATCTCGACTATATCGCAAGCAAGCAGGTGTTATGCTCACAGCTACATTCGCGCCATTTTTTGCCAATATCATATACCTTTCCGGCCGGAGCCCGCTCCCTCACCTGGATATTACTCCCTTCGCTTTCACCATAACCTGTCTTGCCTTTGCCTGGGCCCTGTTTCGTTTCCGACTGTTGGACACCCTGCCGGTGGCGCGCGATGCGATCATCGAAAACATGAGCGACGCCGTCATTGTGCTCGATGCGCAAGACCATATCATGGACATGAATCCTTCGGCCGAGCGCGTCATTGACCACAGCGCTTCCGAGAGCATCGGACAGCCGATTGCGCAGATGTGGTCTTACTGGTCCAGCGAGCTTGGATTTCCCCCCGACAAAGCCGAAGTATCCCGGGAAATTGCACTAGGCGATAAAGAGGATAGACGTATCTATGGCGTACGTACTTCTTACCAGGTCGATTCCGGGGAGCAACTCGTTTGCAAGGTAGTTGTCTTGCGCGACATCACCGAGCAGAAGCAGGCCGAAGGCGCCCTCCAGCAAAGCGAGGAACGCTATCGCACGTTGGTTGACAACTTGCAGGGCGGCATCTTCATCTATCAGGATGGGAAGGTTGTGTTCGCCAACAAATGGATATCTGACGTCTCCGGGCTCGCGCTTGAAGATATCCCCGACCCAACTCTAGAGATGTTCATACATCCCGACGACAAAGAGTGGGTTATTGCAACGGCAATGAAACGGATGGCGGGAGGCCCCAGGGAAGAGCCGCAGTTTCGTTTCGTTACGAAAGATGGAGATACCAGGTGGATGCAAGCGCAGGCGGTCGTAATAGATTATCAGGGAAGACCGGCGCTGCTCGGAAATCTTATGGACATCACCGGGCGGAAGCTTTTTGAGCAGCAAATTCTTCAGACCCAGAGAACAGAAGCGATTGCTACCCTGGCAGGCGGAATTGCGCACGAATTCAACAACGCCCTGGTTGGTGTTACCGGAAACATGGAATTGCTGCAAATGAAGCTGCCGGATGATAAGAACATTGCCAAGTATGTTGATCAAACGAAACAGTCAACCGGCAGGATGGCGCATTTGACCGAGCAACTGCTTGCCTATGCCAGAGGGGGAAAGTATCAGACTCAAGCCATATCTCCAAATTCCTTTGTGGAAGAGATATTATCTCTTATAAGACACAATATCGACTCTGCGATCCGACTGGAGACCGATCTTGCAATAGACGCATGTGATATAGAGGCCGATCCAGCCCAGATGCAGATGGCGCTTGCGGCCATATTGACCAATTCGGCGGAGGCTATCGAAGGCCCGGGTCGGATTCGAATTTCCACCAGGAATGAGTTAATCGATGACGAGTCCCCAATGCCTGCGCCGCAGCTTGAGCCCGGCTCCCATATCCGCTTTACAATTGAAGATGACGGAAAAGGCATGGATGAGAAAACAAGAGACGGAATATTTGAACCTTTCTTCACCACCAAGTTCCATGGACGCGGGCTTGGCATGGCCGCGGCCTATGGCATTATCAAAAACCATCAAGGCGCCATTATTGTCGATTCCGAATTGAACAAAGGGACAAGAGTTTCCATCTACCTGCCGTCGATAGAGGCGCGGATAGCAGATAGAGGAAGTAAGAGAATCAGAAATGCAAATCGGAGTGGGCGCGGCAACCATCCTGGTCATTGAGGATGAAAAGATCGTACTGGATTTTCTCCGAGCAATGTTGGATGAACCGGGGCGCCGCGCTCAGCAGCCCTGGCCGTTGGCCGCGACGTCTTTGCCGGAGAGCAGCCTCTTTGGGGGAGGTTCTGGGAATTGCCAGACCTGACCGGATCGCAACGCGCATTGGTTATTAAAGCGCGAGACAGGGTGTATTCCGACCTCCGGGCTTATGGGCGGCAGGCTGAAACATACAGCCTGATTCACGCCGACCTGCTTCCGGACAACATTCTCGTCGACGGCAAGACCATCCGCATCATCGATTTCGACGACTCCGGTTTCGGTTGGAGCCAATTCGAACTGGCAACCGTTCTGGCGACCTGGCTGCATACAGACCATTTCGACACGGCGAGAGACGCATTGGTGGCGGGTTATCGCAAGGAAAGGCATCTTTCCGAAGAAGCACTATCTCATCTGCCACTCTTCTTCCTCGCACGGGCGCTGACATGGCTTGGTTGGACGCTTACGAGATACGAGACGGAAACCGCTCAAATGATGAGACCCTACATTATCGAGATAACCTGTGGCCTTGCACAGGAGTACGTATCAGCGGATTAACCCGGCTATCCTCTCGCGTCGAACCCTGGTGAGACAACCTGGCTAAGGGCCGCTAAAGAAGCGGGCAGAGCCGCTTCGCTTCCGCAGCCCGTTACCAATTCAGCGACATGAGCGAAAGAAATGGAACGCCGAGAATAATTGTTGAAAGTTACCCTTACGCCCGCCCCGGGGGGCGGGGGCGGGGTGGCGGGCGGGGAGAGGTGGGGCGCGTCGAGGC
>CBDUSG010000336.1:0-4613 GCA_965369575.1 uncultured bacterium
AGAGACCGAGAGATTTCGGGCCAAGCATGATCTGGACAGCCCTCGCGCCGAACTGGGTATTTCCTGTGATGCACTGATAGTGGGCATGGTTGGCAACCTCTATCGGGTCAAAGGATACAAATATTTCATCAAGGCCATGGAAATGGTAAGAAGGGAATTCCCGGAAGCCGTCTTCCTCGTGTGCGGGCGCGGAGAACTCCAGAGCGAACTTGAATCCCTCTCGGCAGAATGCGGGCTCCAAGACCAAATCCGATTCCTTGGCTTTCGCGACGATGTTCCCGCGTTGCTTCAGTTGATGGATGTTTTCGTCCTTTCCTCCCTCTCCGAGGGCCTGTCGCTATCGATTCTGGAAGCAATGGCAGCCGGTAAGCCGACTGTTGTTACCGATGTCGGCGGTAATAGGGAAATAGTCGTGGAGGGAGAAACGGGGTTTCTGGTGCCTTCCAGAGATGAGAAAAAGCTCGCCGAAAAGGTATGCGTACTCCTTCGAGACACAGAGCTTCGCGGTAGACTTGGCAAAGGCGGACATGACCGCGTGAATTCCTTCTTCAGCCAGGAACGCATGCTCAAAGACTATCAGGAGCTATACAAAACTCTGATTGATAGCAATCGTGCTGAGAGTGTCAAAGTAACCGCCGATGGACACTGACTACTGGAGGCAGAGGAATCCTGGCTTGATCCTGTCAATAATGGAGCTACCGACTATGATGCTTGAGAAGCCGGTGAATATCAGAGATATCGCAGATCCATGAAATCCATTGCCGAAATCGCATTCTTTGTTTCCGTGGGATTATTGCTATATCCCGTGATTGGCTATCCTCTCGTGATGCTCGCGCTGTCCCTGTTCAGGCGCCGACCTGTGATCCAGAAACCATTCCCGGGCAAGGTCTCGCTCATAATCACCGCTCATAATGAGGAAGCCAAGATCGCGGAGAAATTGGAAAATGCACGTGATCAGGATTTCCCGGCGGACAGACTGGAGACACTCGTTGCTTCGGATTTCTCCACGGATTCCACCGACGATATCGTGAGGACTTTCTCGGGCCGCGGAGTAATACTGGTCAGGCCCGACCGCCGCGGCGGCAAGGAATATGCTCAGAAATGCGCGATAGAAGCAGCATCCGGCGATGTCATTGTTTTTTCCGACGTCGGCACAAAGTTCGAACCCGGCGCCATAAGCCAGATAACATC
The DNA here is from genome assembly GCA_965369575.1 of uncultured bacterium. Taxonomy (GTDB): domain Bacteria; phylum Abyssobacteria; class SURF-5; order SURF-5; family SURF-5; genus CBDUSG01. The sequence goes on from CBDUSG010000336.1 coordinate 1,192, forward strand.
GAATTTTGCCGATCCAACGGTCGGCTGTGTCAGCAGTCAGGACTGGTTCATAAATTCGGATGGCCGGGTTTCGGGTGAAGGACTGTATGTCCGTTACGAAATGTTCTTGAGAGGGATCGAATCGCAGGTGAATTCGCTCGTTGGATTAAGCGGCTCATTTTTTGCCGCCAGAGCTGATGTCTGTGCAAGCATCAGGGCTGACACTCAAAGCGACTTCCAGACTTTGCTGAACTCGATGCGGCTGGGATATCGTGGCGTAGCCGACCCGAAGAGCATAGGGTACTATCAGGAACTTGCTGCGCCCCAGAACGAGCTCGCCAGAAAGATGAGAACGGTTCTACGAGGAATGACAACTCTTAAAGAGAACATCGATCTGCTGAATCCGGCCAAGTACGGTTTGTTTTCGATTCAGCTGATCAGCCATAAAATCCTTCGCTGGTTGGTGCCTCTATTTCTTTTCCTGATATTATTGTCCAGCCTGCTGGCGGCCCCTGACAACGGTCTTTTTCTGGCGCTGGTGTTGCTCCAGGCCGCAGGATATGCGCTCGCACTCTTGGCTCTGCTGAGTGCAAGAATCACTAGCATTGGGCCGATGCGCCTTTTTCGCTACGGGCTCCTCAGCAACCTTGGAATACTGATCGCCTGGGTCAAACTGATACGTGGCGAAAAAATTGTCTTCTGGGAGCCATCGAGGAGATAAAATGAAACCGCTTCAGGCAACACTTGAGGATCGGGCTTGTCTGGCGGACTTTAATGTCTGTCATATAATATCGGGCGATCTGTGGGCCGGAGCCGAGTGCCAGGCCGTCAATCTTTTGTCCGAGTTAGCCAAGAACGAAGGACTCCGCCTTTCGGCGATTACTTTCAATTCCGGCAGGCTATCGGACGAGTTAAGAGACCTGGGAGTAGCAATCACATGTCTCCCGGAAAGCGAGTTGTCCTCGCTTGGACTAGTGAAGGGGATCAGGGAGCACATGGATAACCATCAGGTCGATATCATCCATTGCCATGGTTATAAGGAACATATCCTGGGATGTGCAGCAAGCCTTTTCTGTGAGAATCGGCCGAAGGTCGTGCGGACACTTCATGGAATGCCCGAGCCGTTTTCAGGCACCGCAAAGGTCCGATCTGAATTCTTCAGCATGGTCCAAGAGTTTCTTATGAGATATCTCACTGACAAGATCGTCGTTGTCTCGCAAGACATGAAGCGCGGGCTTTCAAAGAAGAAATGGGCCAATAAGATGACCTCTATCCATAACGGGATCGATCTCAGCAGGGTAAGAGCGACCATCCCTCGCGACGAGATGCGGCGGCGGCTCGGCATCGATGAAAACGACTTCGTTATAGGCACCGCCTGCCGACTGGTTGCCATAAAAAGAATAGACCTCCTGTTAGAGGTGTTCAGACAAGTGAACCAAAACCATCCGCAAACGTTACTCACTATTTGCGGAGATGGACCCCTTCGGCCAGAATTGCAAGACCGCGCCGAAATCCTCGGGATAGCGCCACGCGTTCTGTTCCTCGGTCATCGAGACGACATATATAATGTAATGTCGGCTTTTGATGTTTTCGCAATGACTTCAGAACACGAGGGTATCCCGATGGTGCTACTCGAGGTGATAGCTTTGGGAATCCCCATTATTGCCCCGGAAGTTGGGGGAATTCCAGAGATTCTTCCCAAGGATGACAGATATGTCCTTACAACCGACGACAACGGGCCTAGTATGCCTGATGCAATAGAACAAATGATTAAGCAGAATAAGATTGGAACATGTAAAACGAAACAAGCGGAAGAGTGTGGCCACGATAATATAGGCGTCCATAACACGGCATCAAATGTGCTTCTAGTTTATCAATCAATCGTCCAGCAAACGGATCTGCTTCTTCCACAACAATAGAGCAAATGCCATTCTTAAGAGATATTGTTAAGTCCACTCTCGGCCTCCTGTGGTACAGGACCGGTATGATGCGCTGCTATCTCATCCTCCGTAAGCTATTCGGTAATTGTCCTTGCATAGTCTTGACATACCATAGAGTGCTCCCACGGGCGCAAATTCCATTTGAAACTTCCGAGACTTCTTTGATGGTAAGCGCTGAGACATTCCGCAAGCAGATGATGTTTCTTAAGCGATATTTCACGATACTAACGATGGACCAACTGGTGGAAACTCTGGAAAAGGGCGCCAGCTTCGATTCTCCTTCATGCGTCATTACATTTGATGACGGTTGGAGAGATAGTTATCTGCACGCGCTTCCTATCCTCAAGGAGTTCTCGGTTCCAGCGACAGTGTTCGTAGTCGCCGGCGCCGCTGAATCGCGCAAAGAATTCTGGTTTGAGGCTCTTCATGCGGCCGCGCTCACATTAGACTATTCAGCCGATGACACACGAGGGCTGCTGAAATCCTTGTTTCCGCAAATCAAAATCCCGAAACAGATGGACAACAGGGAAAATCTCCTGTTATACGCCGGGAAAATCATGGCCGCGGCGAAACAAGTTCCTCAGAGGCAGATCGACATGATTATTCATGAACTTAAGACCATCCAGCTGGCTGCGGCTCAAAAAGATTCGAACGGAACGGCATGCACGATGGTTGATCTCAAGGAAATGCTATCTTCCGGTTTGATCACGATCGGTTCGCATACTATGTCACACGCAATTCTCACAAAAGAAACTGAGTCAAAGCGCCGCGAGGAGATAATTGAATCCAAAAAGCTTTTGGAGGAATCCCTTGGCGTCGAGATCGAACATTTTTGCTATCCGAATGGCAGTTATGACGCCCGAACGCAGGCGCTGGTGGAAGACGCGGGCTACAGGTCCGCTTGCACATGTCATGGAGCTGAAAATATGGCCGCCGTGTCCCCGTTTGAAATTTGTCGAATCAGTATTTCCGAGTCCGCGTCAAGCGCAAGGGATAATGGGCATTCGAACGCCTTTTTTGCTTACCACTTATTGCCTATCCCAGCGCGAAGGTATTGATATGAACATCCTTTGGCTCAGTCACCTGTTCCCATATCCAGAGTGAGTGGCCTTGCAGAGGAGTATTGCTGGCAGTGAACATTATAAAGATCTGGGATGCGGATTATCCTTGGGACATAAGGGTGGAAAAGATTGCGCGAACACTCCAGAAGAGTGGACATAGTGTGCACTTGGTCTGCAGAAATCTAGCTGGTCGCAAAAGGACCGAACAAATTGATGGATTCACTGTACATCGATTGCCGAGCTTTCCAAACAGGCGGCTGGACTATATGTTCCAGTTTCCATTTTTCTTCAATCCTGTCTGGTTATTCGCAATCTTCAGAATAACTCGGATTATAAAAGCGGATATTATCATGGTAAGGGACTTGCCCATGGCGCCGGCCGCGCTTGCTCTCGGAAAGCTGCTAGGCGTGCCAGTGTTATTTGATATGGCTGAAGATTATCC
>CBDUSG010000337.1:0-4595 GCA_965369575.1 uncultured bacterium
CCGTTTCTCTGTGAGTCGGGATTGAACCGCCTTCCGGGTTTTCCGCTGGCGCGCACGCGCAGACCTTCGCGATTCGCCTGGCGGCTTCTTGGCCTCGGAGGATTCAGACACGACGGAATCGCCGGCAGCCGACCGTACCTTGTCTGGCGCAGAGGATCGGGATTTAGTTTTCGGCTTCAATTCTTTTGAAGCGCCCTGCCTGGCCTTCGGGGCCGATGCGCTTCCCAATTGCTCTCGCAGCTGCGTAATCTCAGCCTCCCGCAGCCTGATGCCTGCAGATATCCGCTCCACTTCGATATCTTTGGCCGCATCGGTCTGGCTGTCGCTCAATGCGGACTCCGCCTCGCACCGTCCCTTTTCCGCCAATCTGGCGATTTCTTTTTGCAGGCGCCGTATGCGTTTGCGCGTGCGTACCCTGTTGCCGACAGTGATTTCTTTCGGAATCATGTTAAGCGCGGACATAAGCAACTTATCGGCTGCTTGCGCCGATACTTTAGCATTCCGGGCGGTGACGAATGCGGCGTCGGCGATTGCGGCGCCGGCCTTCTTCATCGCACGAACCGATGCGCCTGCTGTCTTGCCGCTCCCGCCAATGAGCCGCTCGACGCCGCCGGCCATCCAGCCACGAAAAGGCTGCTTGCTCGCCGCGTCCTCTGCACGATCGGTGCGCTCTTCCTTACTTATCGCGCGATTTGTCATGCGGCATCTTATCCTTTTATCCTGCGGATCGACATAATAGAGGTTATCGGGCGTTGACCGTATCGTTCAGCGCCTTAAGTTGTCGCGCCGTAACGACTGAAATCCTCAAGGAATGAAACTCACGAAATAGGCGTGGGATCGCTCCCCCCTTGCTGTTCGGGTGACCGGTACTACTGAAAAAGTATGGCGGTCAATATAACACACTACCTCTTGGTTGTCAACATCTTTTGCCGATGGAGTGTCCCCATTTTTTCCAGAGGGTATCGAAGAGCCATTGTTGGTAATTGCTGTCCAAGACAACTCCGAGGGGACCAATCTGGAGTTGTTTCGGACAGCAGTGTATCCAGAAGCTAAGATTCTCTCTCCCGATCAGCCTGCCGTATCCCTTCTCCCCACTAAAGGATATTCTCTCCCTATGCGCGGGCAGGAGCGAGGCCACTTCAATTATGAAGGATGCACCTGCATCAATCGAATCCCTGTGGAAACCACTGAATATTTCATTTGTTTTCCGAATATCCGACAACTCCTGTTCGCCATATATCACCGGACCGGGTCTGGACAGGCTCTCATTGAGTTTTCTGAATGCCGGTTTCTTTCAGTAGCAATCTCATGAAGCCGCAATCTATATATAGGAGAAAATTATACCATAGTCGCAACTAAGCAGCTCCCGTAGTAAGTCCCTCGTATAAGCTCAAATTCCGGCTATTCACAACACTTGTGGCATTAAAGCAAGCATTGAGGCTCGCTGGAGTTCAAAACCTGCTGCCATTTCCCCCCAGAATCCCGAATGTTCCCTGATCCAATCGACTTACCTTCCACTCTGCGGGGTACAGCCTTCAGGGAGCATCCAGAATGCCAGAAATGCTGATACGCCAGCAAGATTCGTTCCCGGGGACGAGGTTTCGAAAGCGGAGGCAAAATCCTCGGGTCACATTTTTTTGGAATTTTTTCAAGAAACCACTTGACAGACCTTGGAAGGGATGATATTATTACGAGAAAAGAGAGCGGATTTATCTTGAATTCGCCCCATTTTGCCAATGGAAATTTCGAAAGCAGCGGCGACGGGCATTCATGGACTTGCCTATCTCGCTAATGCTAAAGCACAGACGCCCATGGATGTCAAGGAAATCGCTCTTAAGCTAGGATTTTCGCAAGCATATCTGGCGAAAATTTTTCAGCGACTCTCGCATACCAATCTGGTTTATTCCCGCCGCGGGCCGCGCGGGGGTTACGTTTCCGCGCGCGAGCCGGACAAAATCAACCTCCTGGAAATCATCGAGGCAATCGATGGCCCTTTCTCAATCGGCCAATGCCAGCTCGGACCAACAGGCCGGTGTCCGATGCTCGAGCGGTGCATGATACGTACGGAACTCGACAAAGTGAAGCTGCAGATCCGGAAGCTCTACGAGGGCATTACGCTCAGTGTGTTCGCGCAACAATTCGATGGGAGCGATTTTTTTTCACCGGATTCAGGATATTTAGCATCCTAAAAGACTGCTTAGGCGGTCGGTAGGCCGATACCCTGAAAAGATGTTTTCGTGATTCTATGGAAAACCGAGAGGCAGAGCGAGTTACAGCTCGGAGCGTCTTGCCGGCAGGAAGCAAAATAGTCGCCGGGACGGAGCAGGGGGAAAAATGGACATTCGGTATGACTCGGTCTTGATGGAAGCGATGGTCACCCAAGAGATGCGGGACCGGGAAGAGAAAGGATACTCATCTCTTTCGAGGCAATATCATGCGCATTCCGATCCGCTTTACAAAATAGATTCATTGGGGGAGAGAAGCAAGGCCTTCCGGGCCCTCTTCCAGAAGCTCTTTGTCAAGTGGCGATTGGGGAGGATCTTCGACGATGCCATCGAGGAATTCCCGTTGTTCGAGGATGTAGAGCTTACTTATTTCAAGATGACATCATACAGAAAAAATGCCGGCGCCGATCTGATGGCCAAGAACCGAGAGGCCGGTCCGAGGGTAATCATGGTGCAGGTCTTGGCCAGTTATCTCAATGACAAGGCGGGACTCAGAGACTTTCTGCGGCACGAATTCATGCACGTGTCCGACATTCTGGACGAGGCCTTCCGGTACGAAGAGGCCCTCACCGAAGGCGTTCCCGCCGAGAGTTGGGTCATGGACAGGTATAGATTGCTGTGGGATATGCATATTGACGGCCGCCTGTCCGGCGAGGGCAAATTGCCCGCGAACGGAAAGACCCGACACCTCGAAGAATTCGACCGCCTGTACAGGAAGGTCCCGGAGCAACAGAGGGGCGCGGTGTTTGAGTGGATATGGAATGCCGGACATCTGACCCATGGGGACATTCTTGATCTGGCGAAAGACACCATGGCTCTAATGCGAAAAGCCGGAATCGCCGACGGGCTGGATATTTCGGAAACCGACTTGAGCGAGGGAGCAAACCTCCCCGGATCGCCGTGTCCGCTGTGCAAATTCCCAACCTATCATTGGGAAGAAAATCTGCCGACGAGCCTCGAAAATCAGGTGAAAAAAGTCATCGAGGAAAACCATCCCGGATGGACCCCTCATGACGGCGCATGCCCGAGGTGTATAGAGGGTTACAGGAGCCTGGCGGGGAATAACCGCCTATTGCTGCACCACGCGCCATCGTGAGGGAAAGGGATTTTATGATAATTGTCGGAAAAAGCACGAAAGGACAGTCGCGATGGGAAGGCGGAGGACCCGCGCCTCGCCCTGAAGGGCAAGCGGGACGGTCACAACAGGGTGGAGCCTGGAAACTTTGGAAAGCGAGGAACGGATAGATGGCTTTTACCAGAAGGGACTTTTTAAAAGGCTCATTGACGGCGAGTTTGCTGACTGCCATCACAGGCAAGGCATATGGGATGAAATCCCTGCAGCCCGTGGTAGACGTCGGAAATCCGTTGGAGAACTATCCCGAGCGCGGATGGGAAAAAATCTACCACGATCAGTATCGATACGATTCTTCTTTTACTTACGTTTGCTCGCCGAACGACACTCACGCCTGCAGGGTGAGGGCGTTTGTGCGCAATGGCGTCGTTGTCCGGCTGGAGCAAAATTATGACGGTGAGCGACTCTCGGACCTGTACGGCAACAAGGCCACCTGCAACTGGAATCCCCGCATGTGTCTCAAGGGGTTCACCTTCCATCGCAGGGTCTACGGCCCCTACAGGCTGAAGTATCCCCTGGTCCGCAAAGGCTGGAAAAGGTGGGCGGACGCCGGTTTCCCGGAGCTTACTCCGGAAAACAAGACCAAGTATATGTTCGACGCCCGCGGCCAGGACGAGCTCATCAGGCTCTCGTGGGACGAGGCCAACACTTACATTACCAACGGAATGATCAATATCGCCAAAAGATACAGCGGCGACGAAGGAGCGCAACTCCTCAAGCAGCAGGGCTACGCGCCGGAAATGATCGAGGCAATGCATGGCGCCGGCACCAGGACATTCAAGTTCAGGGGCGGCATGGGGCTCCTCGGCGTCTTCGGGAAATACGGCATTTATCGCCTGAACAACTCGATGGCGCTCCTCGACGACCACATCCGCGGCGTGGGACCCGACAAGGCGCTTGGCGGGCGCCTGTGGTCCAACTATACATGGCACGGAGATCAGGCCCCCGGCCACCCATGGGTCCACGGGCTGCAGACCTCCGACTGCGATTTCAACGATCTGCGCTTTTCGAAGCTGATCATCATGGAAGGCAAGAATCTGGTCGAAAACAAGATGGCCGATTCCCATTTCTTTATAGAAACCATGGAGCGCGGCGCGAAGATAGTCGTCATCGCTCCGGAATACGGCCCGCCGTCCACGAAGGCCGACTACTGGATCCCGATCCGGCCGCAGACCGATGCCGCCCTTTTCCTGGGCATCAGCAAGATCATCATCGACGAAAACCTTTACGACGTGGAT
>CBDUSG010000338.1:0-4573 GCA_965369575.1 uncultured bacterium
GAATCGGCCAGAGACCGATTGATTCAGATACGGTGATTTCTTGCTCTTGCCGGACATCATGAGTCTCCCTTTCTGAATCCCGCGGCGCGGGGCCGTAATGAGTTTCTATAGCTTTCCGCCGTATGCGCTGCGGAACAGCTGCTCGATTTCGTCGACCATCGGGAAGCGCGGATTCGAGCGGTTGCTGGGGTCGTCGAAGGCCTTGTCGACCAGCAGCGGGAGCGCGTTGCGGAAATCCTTTTCCGAGATGCCCAGTTCCTTTATTGAGGTCGGCACCTTGCATGTCCCCAACAACTCGACGATGGCCTCGATCAGAGCGTCCACCTTCTTGGCCGTGGTCGTGCCCTTCAGGCCGACGAAATCGGCCACTTCCGCATAGTTCTTATCCGCTATGTATGCCTTAATGTTCGGATGCGGCATGAATTTGGTCGGTGTGCTCGCGTTGTAGCGAACGGTGTACGGAAGCAGGACGCCGTTGGCGCGCCCGTGCGGTATGCCGAAGGTCGAGCCCAGGCTGTGCGCCAGAGCGTGGTTGACGCCGACGAACGCGTTGCTGATCGCGATGCCCGCGATGCATGAGGCGTTGTGCATGTTCTCGCGCGCCTCGTAGTCCGTCGGATTCGCGAACGCGCGCGGCAGATAGTTGAAGACGAGCCGTATCGCCTGCAGCGTCAGCGAATCGGTATAGCGCGAGGCCGCAATCGAGACGTGCGCCTCGAGCGCGTGAGTGAGCACGTCCATCCCGGTGTCCGCCGTGACGGACGGAGCGAGGCTCATGACCAGAGTCGGATCGACGATGGCCATGTCGGGCGCGAGCGAGTAGTCGCTCAGCATCACCTTGCGGTTGGTCTCGCAGTCGGTAATGACGGCGAACGGCGTGACCTCCGAGCCCGTGCCGCTCGTCGTCGGAATCGCGATCAGCTGCGGGCGGTCCGCCGGCGGCGTGGGATATTCCGTCACGCGCTTTCTCGGATCGAGGAACGGCAGGGACAGCTCCTCGAATTTTGTCTCCGGACTCTCATAGAAAAGCCGCATCGCCTTTGCTGCGTCGAGTACCGAGCCGCCGCCGAGTGCTATGAGGGTATCCGGTCTGTAATTGTTCAGCACGCGCACGCCGTTCAAAACGGTCTCGAGAGAGGGTTCCGGATCGATTTCGGAGAACGTATGCACGTGTATGCTCTGCTTGAGGAATCCACGCACGAAGTCGACATGGCCGCGTTTTTCGGCGCCCTTGGTGGTGATGATCACGGTGGTTTCCGAGTCGACGGCGCGCAGGTTTTCGAGTGAATTCAGGTTGAAGTATATCTGGTTGGGCAGCCTGAACCATGCGTTGCCGGGCGTGCGCCGCGCCACGCGCTTGATGTTCAGGTAATGGTAGATGTTGATGTTGTCCATCGTGATGTTGCCGCCTCCGGTTCCGCAGCCGAACGAAAAAGTGGGCGAGAGGTCGTTGTACACGCCGCCCAGTCCGCCTATGGTAGCGGGCGAGTTGACGATAATCCTTCCCGCATTCAGCGCCGTGGCGAATTTTTCCACCACGCCCTCATCCGTTGCAAAGACCGAGGCCGTGTGCCCCAGGCCGCCGCCGTAGCTGACGTCGAGGCAAACGTTGATCGCGTCGTCCACGGATTTTACGGGGAGCACGCCGAGCACGGGAAACAACTTTTCGACCGAGAGCGGATGCCCCTTGCCGACTCCCTTGAGCGGCGCGATTATCAGCCGCGTCTTGGGCGAGACCTTGATTCCGCATCTCTCGGCTATGTCCTGTGCGCTCTGGCCGACGGCGATCGGATGCATCATGCCCGTCTCGTGATGGATGACCGTCTGCTCGAGCAGCCTCACCTCATCATCATTCGCGATGTGCGCGCCGAGCGCGGCGAATTTGTCGATGACCTCGTCATATATTTCTTCGTCGATCGCGATCGTCTGCTCCGACGCGCAGACGGTGCCGTTATCGAACGTCTTCGAGATGATGACGTCGACGACCGCCATGTCGATGTCGGCGCTCTTGTGCAGGTAGCACGGCGTGTTGCCCGCGCCGACCCCGAGTGCAGGCTTGCCGGTGCTGTAGGCCGCTTTGACCAGGCTCGTCCCGCCCGTGGCGTCGATCAGTTGCACGTCCGGATGCGAGAACAGGTAGTGCGTGTCCTCGATGGTCGGTTCCTCGATGCAGCGGATGACGCCCTCCGGCGCGCCGGCCCTTTCGGCTGCCTCCGCCATGACGCGCGCCGACTCGAGACAGCATCCTGCCGTCCTGAAATGCGGCGAGAATATCAGCGTGTTTCGCGTTTTCAGGCACGCGATGCACTTAAAGAGCACGGTGCCGGTCGGATTCGTGATAGGCGTGATGGAAAAGATGACCCCGATGGGCTCGGCCACCTCCACCAGGTTTCGCTCGGGATACTCGCGGATGACGCCGACCGTGCGCTTGTCCTTGATGTGGTTCCAAACAAACTCGGTGGCGACGAAATTCTTGAGTACCTTGTCCTCGAAGATGCCCAGCTTGCTCTCGTCGACCGCGAGCCGCGCGAGCCTCTTTGCATTTCGCAGGCCCGCCTTCACCATTGCCTTGACCAGGGTGTCCACCTGTTCCTGCGAAAATTGGGCGAATTCGGCGGCGGCCAGCTTGGCGTGCTCGACCATCCTGTCGAGGTAGATCTTTCGCTCGGCACTTATCGGTTTAGGCGCTTGACGAAGACTCATTTCCTAACCCCCCTTAGTCAAGATATGAAAGCTTTCGGTCAGACTATGCTCTTATTCGATTTCTCCCCGTTAAGACAGCATGCTGTAACCGCCCTCCACAACCCGGGACGCACGGCGTCAGCGAGACGCACGGCGTCGGCGAGACGCACGGCGTCAGCGGTAAGGCCGCGAGGCCATATATTATATCATAATCGCGCAGACCATGTGTCAAATAGGCGACGGGCGGCGAGTCGCCGCTGACGGAACCTAACCACGAAGACACGAAGACACTAAGAAATCAGAAACCTTGAACCGCAAAGACGCAGAGGACGCAGAGATAAGAAACAACAAGGATCATCCACGAAGAATTACGAAGGAAAAGAGTAAGAACGCAAAGAAGAAAGATGGGAACCACAGCTGGTCGGGGATCAACGCGGCTGGAACCGAATTATTGAGCGAACGCTCGGCACGTATTGCGGTGTAGAAAGCAGGTAGACTCTTGAATCGAAAGACTGCTTTTGGTATACTTTTATTGTACTTCAACAGACCCTGTCAAGAGAAAAGATGTGAACGGAGTAGATTCGGGGAATAGCCATGGCGATCGAGCAACCGCAAAGAGAAGTTATCATCACAGGTGGAACTGGATCTGTGGGGCGTGAACTCGTCGAGACTTTTATTTTGAACGGAGACCATGTGGCTTTTCAGTACAACAAGAATGAAGATGTCGCGCTTCAGCTTCGCGACAGGTTCAACGCAGAACCGATTCAGATGGATTTTCTGAATACAACTGTTCTCCCTCGCCAAAATTTTGATATTGTTATCAACAGCGCAGGTATAAACATTTCTGCGTGCAAATCGCTCGAAGTCACGCTTCCCGACTGGGAACGCACGCTTTTTGTCAACGTAACGGTGCCTTTTCTTCTCGTCCAACAATGTTTGCCACACATGATCGAGAAGCAGTGGGGCCGAATAATCAATATCTCGTCGATATATGGACTTCACGGTGTCGAAACCATTCTACCCTACACAGTATCCAAACATGCACTATCAGGCCTAACGAAGACCTTGGCGAGGGAATATGGCAATCACCAAATAACCTGTAACGAGATATGTCCTGGTCCCATCGACTCGGAAATGATGAGGCGCGTAAGCCTGGAGGGAGCTCAGATCGATGGTACCTCCGTTGAGGAGTATATGGAGGAGGTGTGCGAGGAGATACCCGCCGGAAGAATCGCAAAACCATCTGAAATTTCCTCATTGGCCCTTTTCCTGGCTTCGCCAGAGGCAGAGCACCTAAACGGGGCATCGATACCCCTCGATGGAGGGCTTATAGCTTAGGTCTACGTGAGGATAAAGCCGATGAAGAGCATTGCCAGCGTTGGGAAAGCAAAGAGAATGAGTCGCCTCATATCGCCTGAGACGGGCAGGTGTGTTATTGTTCCTTTGGATGATAGTTTGATGACGGGGCCCGTCAGCGGCTTGGAACAACTCAGGCCAAAGATAAATGATATCGTGTCCCAACGCCCCAACGCCATTATGGGCTTTTTAGGAATGTTGCGCAATCACGCTGAAGCACTTGCTACAACCCCTTTCATATTGAATTTGACAGCGAGTAGCGTCCGTTCATGTCACACTCGAAAAACGCTCGTTAGCAATGTGGAAGTGGCCGTGCGCCTCGGTGCCGACGCCGTTGCCGTCCATGTCAATGTCGGCAGTGCCCATGAGACTGAAATGCTTAGAATACTTGGCACTGTCGCTCAGCATTGCGATCTTGCCGGCATGCCACTGATGGCAATAATGTACCCACGAACCGAGAAGGCCGACGGCGATGAAAACTACGATGAAATGAAAAAGAACAATCGCGATGAATATGCGCAGTTCGTTGCCCATG
>CBDUSG010000339.1:0-4568 GCA_965369575.1 uncultured bacterium
TCTTTGCTCTTATCTTCCGCCATGAAGCACCTTAAGATTTCTACATAATGCAATCAAGGCTATCTTAAGTAAGACTACGCCGCCCACTCCTGCGCGTAGAGTTCGGCCTGTTCGAGGACTGTCCGGGTGGCCTTTTCTTGCTTGTCCGGTGGATAGCCATACTTGCGAAGCAATCGTTTGACTACGGTCCGCAGCCTCGCCTTGACGCTTTCTTTCACAGTCCAGTCGATGGTTGCATTATTGCGGACGGTCTCGACTAACTCGCGCGCGATGGTGCGCAGGGTCTCGTCGCCGAGTACCTTTACGGCACTGTCGTTCACCTCCAGCGCATCGTAGAAAGCCAGCTCTGCTTCGGAGAGGCCGAGATCCTCGCCGCGCTGATGCGCCTTTCGCATCTCCTTTGCTAAGTTGATAAGCTCACGAATCACGGCGGCCGCCTCGATGGATCTGCTCTGATATAGCTTGATCGTGTTTTCCAGCATTTCCGCAAACGACCGTGCCTGCACAACATTTCTTTTCGAGCAAGCATTTATCTCATCATTGAGAAGTTTCCGCAGAAGTTCGAGGGCAAGGTTCCTGTGAGGCATCCCACGAACTTCCTCCAGGAACTCGTCGGACAGAATCGATATCTCGGGCTTTTTCAGGCCGGCCGCCGCAAAGATATCCAGCACTTCATCTGAAGATACCGCCTTGGAGACAAGCTGCTGAATCGCTGAGTCCAGCTCGTCCTCGGACTTGCCGTCTGTTGTAGTGTTCTTGGCGAAAGCCGCGCGAACAGCTTGGAAGAAAGCCAGATCATCCCGGATGGCCAAGGCCTGCTCATGGGGCACGGCAAGAGCAAACGCCCTTGAAAGCTGCGAGACTCCGTCCATGAAGCGTCTCTTTCCGTCCTCTTGCTCCAGTATGTGTTCCATCGCTGCGGGCACGACGGCTACTTTCTCGCCGGGCGTCCCTGTGAAGAACTTCGTATAATCGAATCCGTGCAGTATCGCCGTCACGATCTCATACTTTTCCAGCATGACGGCGACAGCCTCTTCCTGTGGGATGCCCGTTTGGTCACGGTCCTGCTCGGTATAATCCGCCAGCGCCTTTTTCATGAAATGCGCTATTCCCAGATAGTCAACGATCAGGCCGCCCGGCTTGTCCTTAAAAACGCGGTTTACCCGGGCAATGGTCTGCATCAGGCCGTGGCTGCGCATGGGTTTGTCCACATACATCGTGTGCAGGCAAGGCACGTTGAAACCGGTAAGCCACATATCCCGGAGAATGACAATCTTGAACGAGTCTTTGTCATCCTTGAAGCGCTTGGCCAAATCTTTGCGCCTCGTCTTGTTGCGGATATGTTGCTGCCACTTCGGCGGATCTGAGGCCGCCCCGGTCATTACAACCTTCAGGACGCCTCTGGCGTCATCCTCATTTTGCCAGTCGGGGCGCAGCTTGATAATCGCAGCATAGAGGGCAACGCAGATGCGGCGGCTCATGCACACAATCATGGCCTTGCCGTCCATCGCTTCGAGCCGCGCCTTGAAATGATCTACGATATCTGCGGCGACAAGACCGAGCCGCATTTCGGTTCCGACCATCGCCTCCAGCCGTGCCCATCTGGTCTTGAGTTTCTCTTTTTTCTCCTGCTCTTCGCCCTCAGTGACTTCCTCAAACTCCGGATCGATCTTTGGGCGCTCCTCTTTCTTCAATTCAATCTTCGCAAGACGTCCCTCATAGTAGATCTTGACGGTGGCCTGATCTTCGACTGCCCTCTGTATGTCGTAGATGTCGATATAGTTGCCAAAGACGGCCGGAGTGTTTCTGTCCGCTGATTCGATGGGCGTGCCCGTGAAACCAATGAACGAAGCGTTCGGCAGCGCATCCCGCATATGCCTGGCAAAGCCATCGATGAAGTCGTACTGGCTTCGGTGTGCCTCGTCCGCTATGAGGACAATATTCCGGCGCTCCGATAGCGGGGGGTACTGCTCCCCCTTCTCGGGAAAGAACTTCTGTATCGTCGTAAAGATCACGCCGCCCGAGGCCACTTTTAGCAGCTCGCGCAGATGCTCTCGGCTGTCGGCCTGCACCGGTTTTTGTCGTAACAATTCATGACACGCCGCGAAAGTCCCGAAGAGCTGTTCGTCCAGATCGTTCCGGTCCGTAAGCAGGACCAAAGTCGGATTGGCCATCGCGGTATGCTGCACAACCTTGCCAGCATAAAAGGCCATCGTAAGGCTTTTGCCGCTACCCTGCGTGTGCCATATGACGCCGGCCCGTCTGTCGCCATCGGGTGAGATGGCCTCCACGGTGCAATCCACGGCCTTATTAACGGCGTGAAACTGGTGGTAGCCTGCCACTTTCTTTGCAATCTCGGCTCCATCCACCTCGAATACCGTGAAATATCGAATAAGATCTAAAAGGCGAGCCTTCTCAAAAATTCCGCGTATCAACACTTCAAGCTCCGGCAATCCCTTTGGGGCAACATCTTCACCATCCACCGTCCGCCATGGCATGAACCATTCCCAATTCGAAGTGAGAGTGCCCGCGCGGGCCTCTGTCCCGTCTGAAATCACGAGGATCTCATTGTATGGAAACAGACCGGGGATATCTTTCTTGTACGTCTGAAGCTGGTTGTATGCGCCTCTGATCGTGGCGTATTCGTCGGCGGGATTCTTCAGCTCGATCACGCCTATGGGCAGACCATTGATGAAGACAACGATGTCGGGCCTTCGATGATTGGAATTCTCGATGACCGTAAATTGATTGGCGACCATCCAGTCATTATTGTCAATGTCATCGAAATCAATCAGCCACGCGTGGTCATGAATCGTGCGGCCGTCTTCGCCCCGATACTCGACCGGCGCGCCGTCCACGAGCATCTTGTGGAAGCGATGGTTGTTGAGAGAAAGGCTCGGGCTCTCGGTCCTGAGCACTTTACGAAGAGCATCCTCTCTGGCCTCGTTCGGAATCTGCGGATTAATTCGTTCTATCGCCGCCCGAAGCCGCTCAACCAGGACAACATCGGAATAGCTCGACCGCTCCGAGAACATCTCCTCCGGCGCTATATCCGGCGCGGCCAGGACCTCATATCCCAGTCCTGAGAACCACTCCAGCGCCGCCTCCTCGACAACGGACTCTGTGATTCCTGTTGCGGCCATATTGTTGCCTTCAGTCCCCTTTCACGTTCAGGAACAGCTTGTGGATACGGGTGGTAATCGCATGGTCTTTGGGGATGCCGATGTGGGCCTCCATTACTTTTAGCTCGGTCGTCCATTCGGATTTCTTCTTGGGGCATATGCGGCGCGAGCTGCCGTGGTCGCCGATGAAATAGATGAAGAGCGATCTCGACGGCACATTGTTTTTCAATAAGAAGTTCAGTACGGCCACACGGTTGCAGCATTGATAATACGGACGAAGCCAGTTGCATTTCTCGTCCACGCCGAGGTCCGCCTTGGTTCGGCTCAGAGCCCTCCGGATAAGTGGCAGTCCGCCGTGTTCCTTCGCGCCGCAGCTCGACCTGATCTCGCCCAGGTGCGCCTTCGCCTCTATGAGCAGCCACTCGCGCTTTTTGCCGAATTTGATCTCGGCGACTGCGTCCCAGTTCTGCACATTGCCCGTCTGCGGCCAGAATTTTCGCCATTTCGCCTTGAGCGCAGAATTGTCGGGGATGAAATCGATCCCCTTCCATTCCGCGTCGGGCCATTTCGCCTTCAACTTATCAAAAGGAAAATCCAGCCACCTTAATTCATCACAGCCGACGACCCCGCGCACCCTATCATCGAGCACGCTCCGATGCCGTCCGAGATAGCGCAGCATGTGGCACTCGCTGCCGTAGCCGTTGCCGAATTTTGCCATCACAGGTCCTTCAAAACGTTCTGTCTTGGCATACCACTTTGCGGAGAACTGTCTAGAGTCGGAATCTATAATCAAAGCTACCAGGACAGCCACCAAGCTTTCCGAATAACGATTTCATCATAGCTGGTCTTTATCTTCTTGAAGCGATCTATTGAGCCATCGAAGAGGCCAGCCTTTAGAGGTGGCCAATCTTCGCCGTGTTTCTCAACTTCCGATCCAACTTCACTCATTATGTGTCCCTTGCTTTCTGGATCTTTCCAGGAAAATCGGCCTAGAGGTCCCCAAATTCTTTTCTGGATTTTTTCCATCAAATCTGCGTGCACCAATGCCCTTAGATACTCAAAGCGGTCAAAATGTTTTTGATAAAGTGTGTCATCTGGCAGGAGTTCTTTCAGAGGGACACGTAAGATATTATTTAGATAGTCGTTCATCGGAGTTTTATGTTTTTTCATGTTCGGAAGGCTTCGACCAATGGTCTGTTCTGCAACATAATCCGGGTATAATTTGAAAAGCAGCGCTTTGTCATCTCCTTCGTCTCTCAGCACAGGTCTGGTGAGAAGTGATGAAAAGGTATGATACTTCTCCGCTATGAGAGAAGCGATTCCTCCTCCATACAAAAGGAGGAGTGCTGGATATAATTGTAAGTCAAGCAAGAGATGTAGCCCAGTTCTCTCCGTGATGGAATTGGCAATTCTTTCCAAACTCTGAGCCCATATCGCCTGATACTT
>CBDUSG010000340.1:0-4559 GCA_965369575.1 uncultured bacterium
CCACTCTGCCCCCCCCCCCCGCTCTTCCGATCGCGGCGGTTGCGGGGGGTGTCGCGGGCTTGGCCGCCCACCACTCCGTATGCGTGAGAGAGAACGACGTTTGCGGTCTTGCGAGCCACGCCGGGAAGCTCGAGCATCTCTTCCGTCGTTTTCGGAACCTGCGAATCGAACTTCTCGACGAGCATGCGGCACGCGCCGCGGATGTGTTTCGCCTTGTTGCGGTAAAAGCCGGTCGAGCGGATTTTTTGCTCGAGCTGTTTTTGCGATAACTTCAGGTAATCCTGCGGCATGCGGCATTTCTTGAAAAGCTCGCGCGTCACCAAATTGACACGTTCGTCGGTGCATTGGGCCGAGAGGATGGTTGCGACGAGCAGGTCCAGCGGCGTCGTGCGTTCGAGCGCGCAGCCGGCGTCGGGATGCTCCTTTTTCAGCAGAGTCAGGATTCTTCGCGCTCGTTTGCGCTTGTCTTCAGCCGATTCCCTTTTTGCCATGACAAGTCCTCTTCAGAACCGCTCGCCCCGGGAAATACCAGCCGCCAGTATCACATAAACGGCGAAAAACCGCAACTTGCGCAATTTTGCGGGCATATGTATAATGGGTGCGTTCCCGCCGCGCATGAGCGATCCGTTGCGGCCAATCCAAATGCAGGCAAACCGGAAACGGAGGCGGTGTGTTCGGCGCAAGTGCATGCCTCGTCGGGCTCAGCACCCGTTATGACGGAAAACACGCGCTCGACCCCTACGTTCACAGGCTGTTTTGCGAGGGCGAGATAATCCCTTTCTGCCCTGAACAGCTGGGGGGCCTCGGCACGCCGCGCGGCCGCGCCGAGATAGCCGGCGGCTCGGGCGAGGATGTCCTCGAGGGCAGGGCGGCCGTGCTTCTCGAAGATGGCTCCGACGTGACGGAACATTTTCTCCGCGGCGCATGCGAGGTCCTGGAGGCGGCGCGGGCGCTGAAACTGAAGCGCTTTTATTTGAAGGCGAGGAGTCCCGCGTGCGGGGTCGGCCTCGTTTATGTCAAGGGAAGGCTGACCGACGGCAACGGTGTGTGCGCCGCCGCGCTGCTCAGAGAGGGTATAGAACTGATAGCGGTATGAAAACGATATTCATGCGGATAGGCAACGAGTCACGCATTCCGGCGATTCTGCTCGCGGTCTCATGTCTTCTTTTGCCGACGGCATCGTCGGCGCAGACGGAAAGGAAGATTATCCGGGGCGGCGCAGAATTTCTCGAAGGCAGGCGCCTGCAAAGCACGGGCGAGTGGACGGCATCGATCGAACAGTTTCGAGCGGCCGCGGATGTATATTCCCTCGTGGCCGACTATGCTCTGTACCAGATGTCTCAGAGCGCCTTGCAGTTGGGCGACACGGACCTCTCGGCTTCCGCTTTAAAGGAACTTCTGGGCCTGCATCCCGACACGCCCGTCGCGCGAATCGCGCGGATCGAGCTGATCAACCTCCTTTTCAACACGGGCGAGAAAGCGGCGGCGATACCTTACCTGCAGGCCGCGCTGCGCGATGCGGAATCTTCCCGCGAATCCGCCCCTTTGACGCTTATGCTCGCCAAGGCCTATGCGGCGTCCGGTGAGAGATCGAAGGCGGACAGCATTTATTGGCGCATCATCCACGGCCGCGCGTCGAGTCCTGAGGCGCTCGAGGCCGCCGGCCTGGCGGGCGACGTCGATTCGCCGGAAAAGATGCTGGCGGTCGCGAAGGTCTATTCAACTAACAAGAAGTCCCGCAAGGCGCTCGACATTCTCGAGGAGCTGATGATCGATCCGACCGTCGGCCCGCTGATGCCTGAAATCCTCTTCCACATGGCGCAGTCGCACGCCCGCGAGAAGAAAAGGCAGGCGGCCGCGGATCTGTACTCCGAAATCATAACGGAATATCCGAATTCGTCGGTTGTTGCCGAGGCGCTCTTTGAGCGGGGAAAATATCGTCGCTCAAAGGGAATGACGAGCGAAGCGCTCGAGGATTACGGGAGCGTCGTCGAGCGCTTTCCCGGAGGCGGCACGGCCGCGCTCTCGCTGCGGGAGCGGGCGAAGATATATGAGAAAATAGGGGATCCGCGGGAATACGATCAATATGAGTGGCTGCTTAGCGATTATCCGAAGTACGATCTTACGACTGCGGCCGTAATGCATTGGGGTGTTAAGCTTTACAGCAAGGGGGACTATGCGGGGGCCCGCAACGTTTTCGAGAGGCTCGAGGCCGCCGATCTCGACAAGGGCGCCAATGCCGACGCCGCCTTCTGGGTCGCCAAGTGCACGGTGGCCGAGGGCGACACCGGGCTGGCCAAGATTCAACTTGCGGGCGTAATAAAGCGTTTCGAGGAGTCGCATGCAGCGTTCCGTGCGCGCTCGATACTCAAGACGCTTTTCGAGGCGCAGGCCCTATATGCCCGCCGCCACGCGAGCGAGTGGGACAGCCTGTTCGCCTATGCCCGGAAGCCGTTCGCATCGCTCGAGAGCGAGACGGCGCAGGAGGCGTATCCCTCGCTGGAAAAAGAGTTGTACGGCGTCGAGCAGGAAGCCCTCGAGCGGCTGGGATTCCTTATATTGAACGATCTGCCCGAGGCGAAATTTGAGCTTGCGCACGTGTCGCGGGGGATTTCGGGGCCGAACGCCATGTATGCGCTGGCGTGGGCGCTGTTTCACTCGCGCGCCTACAACGATTCGATCAGTACCGCCTCGTCTCTGAGAGGGAGGTTTACGAAGCCTCCGCGCGACGCCCGCGTTCGGTACCTGCTGTATCCGGTTGCGTATCCGGATATCGTTCAGGCGGCCGCGTCGAGATACGGCGTGGACCCGATGCTCGCGTTGGCCGTGATGCGCGAGGAGAGCCACTTCAGCGAAGAGTCCATCTCATCGGCGGATGCCCGCGGGTTGATGCAGATCATTCCCCGTACGGGCGAGTGGCTTGCAGGGAAGGTGTACGGTCCGGCGAGCTTCGACGTTTCACAACTGTTTCGGCCGACGGTCAATATCGAGCTCGGCGCCTATTATCTGCGATACTTGCTTGACAGATTTGAGGGCAACGTCTTGTTCGCCATCGCCGCGTATAATTGGGGCGAGGGCAACTTCGGGAGATGGATGGCGAACTCGCCGCCGAGCGAACTCGACGTGTTCATCGAGAACATCCCCGCGGACGAAACCCGGAGGTATGTGAAGAAAGTTCTCAAATCCTACGCAGTCTATCGCAGCCTGTATCCGCCCGATTACCTGGAACAGACCGGCGGCTGAGAAGCCGTGGACGGTCACCGCAGACGCCCCTGTCGGATTGCGCGTTGGCCGGACGGTTTGCGCAACTCCGGCGCCGATGTTATAATTCGCAGTCGCGGCTTTTAAGGCCGCAGGTTTTTCGCGGATGATCGGCGACAATTAAGGAGATCGCTCCATGAGAATCGGCACGATGATCGAGCCGAAGAAGGTCGCGCAGGCTTTTCTGGGCTCGGACGGCGAGCATACGCTGACCGCGGAAGTGAGGAGGCTGATGGAGGCCGGCGCGAACCACATCGAGATAAGCGGCGAGGCCGTAGCCGCGCTGCCGGGACCGCTGCGCGACAGGTTTCCGGATGAAATCTCCGGCGGGCTACAGGAACTGCATGAAAAGGAAGGTCTCACTTACTCGGTTCATCTTCCGTTTTTCGGGGGTGTCAATTTCACGACCAGCATTGAATCGATTCGACGCGCCTCTGTAGAGGTGGTTCGCGAGATAGTCGAGCAGTGCGCTCCGCTCGAGCCGATCGGTTACGTCCTCCACATCGCAGGGCTGCTCGAGGATCTCATGAGCGTGGGGCTGCGCAACGACGCAGTGGTCGAGGCATATCTCGCAAACGCGATCCAAAGCGTTTCCGAGATGGTCGAGTTTATCCCGGCCGATAAACTCTGCATCGAGAATCTCGAATATATCGCTTTTGAGAAAATATACCCGCTCGTCGAGCAGTTCGGCACCAGGGTCTGCATGGATATAGGGCACATAAGACTCAGGAACGAGGACATCGGCGAGTTCATCGACAAGTATGGCCCGCGCCTGGGCCATGTGCATATGCACGACGTGAGCTACCGCATGTTCGACAAGCGTGTGAGGGTGATGGACGACCACCGTGCGCTGGGGGTCGGCGTAATCGACATCGACGCCGTCGTCGGCAAGCTCGTGGCGACGGGCTTCGACAGGGCAGTGACTCTGGAGGTGTATGAGGTGGACCCGGTAAACTCGGTGAGGGCGTTGAAGCGGGCCGTCCAAAAAGCACAGGGAGATTAGCGCAAAGAGGATAGCAAGGAAAGGGATGGCAGATGATCAGGAAGATAGACCACATCGGCATAGCAGTCTCCGACCTGGATGAAGCGCTTAAACTTTACCGTGACGTACTCGGACTCGAAGTGGAGAAGACCGAGGACTTCGGGGGGATGAAGATCGCTTTCATCCCGATAGGCGACACCGAATTCGAACTGCTGCAGCCAACCGATCCCGGCGGCGCGCTCGCGAAGTTTCTTGAAAAACGAGGCGAGGGAGTCCAGCACGTGGCCCTTCGCGTCGACGACGTGGCCGCATCGCT
>CBDUSG010000341.1:0-4555 GCA_965369575.1 uncultured bacterium
GTCACGATATCCTGGACGTCGGCAGCAGTATACTGCGCAAGCTGCTTGTTTGGTAAAAGCAGTCGCACCGCCGGCTGAGCGACAAGGCTATCGCGATCTGCCACGATCTCACCCCGGCGGATACGGCCAGCTTGGACCGCAAAAACGTTCTCGCATTCGCGACAGACGCCGGCGGCCGCACGTCACACACGGCGATCATGGCCAAAGCGCTCGAAATCCCCGCCGTCGTCGGCCTCATCAACGTGACCGAACATGTGCGAAACGACGACGTCGTCATCGTCGACGGGCTTCGCGGCATTGTCGTCGTGGCGCCGGACGAGCAGACACTCAATGAATACCAAATCCGCCAGGAGCGGTTCCTCGAGTCCGAGCGCGCGCTCGAGCAAATCAAGGAACTGCCCGCCCAAACGCTTGACGGACATACTATAGTGCTGTCGGCCAACATCGACCTCCCGGAGGAGATCGAATCGGTCGCCGGACACGGCGCCCAGGGGATCGGCCTGTTCCGCACCGAGTTCCTGTACCTGAACAGGACCGTGCCCCCCGGCGAAGACGAGCAGGCAGAGGCCTACGGCAAGGTGGCGGAATTCATGGCGCCGAACCCCGTCACGATAAGGACACTCGACATCGGCGGCGACAAGGTGCTCGGCGGGAACCTGCAGTACCGCGAGGATAACCCTTTCATGGGCTGCCGCGCCATAAGATTCTGCCTCGATCATCCGGAGATATTCAGGCCCCAGTTGCGCGCCATCCTGAGATCGAGCGCCCGCGGGCGCGTGAGACTGATGTTCCCGATGATCACGGGCCTCTCAGAACTCCGGCGGACGAAGGCGGCGCTTGAAGAGGCAAAAAAGGAACTGAGGGCCGAGGGAATACCGTTTGATCCCAAAATGCCGGTCGGCGTGATGATAGAGACGCCTTCCGCCGTGCTGATCGCCGACACGCTGGCCAGGGAGACCGATTTTTTCAGCATCGGAACGAATGACCTGATCCAATACTCGCTGGCGATAGACCGGGTCAACGAGCGGGTCGCGCACCTTTACGAGCCGGCGCATCCGGGAATTTTGAGAATGCTCAAGATGACCATCGACGCGGCCGCGAAGGCGCGCATTCACCTGAGCATCTGCGGCGAGATCGCCGGCGACCTGGCGCTTGTGCTCATAGTCATCGGACTCGGCCTGAAGGAACTCAGCATGGTGGCGACTACTATTCCCGAGGTCAAAAAACTCATTCGCTCCATCTCCGTCAAGGACGTCAGGAAATTGGCCGCCAGAGTCCTCAAGCTCTCCACCGCGGAAGAAGTAAAAAAGGAAATTCAGAAGACCGCAAAGAAACTCGTACCCAATTACAGCGATTTCAAATTTTTCGGAATAGAACCCTGATTGAGGAGACGCACGGGCCTGCGGGGCGTCAGCCACGCCCGCGACCAATCGACCTCCCACGATGCCTGTTATTCTTAGACTTGTTCAGACAATCGTTCTCCTGATTACACTGACGGTCTTGCTGTCTTATGTACTAAGGAGATACGAACTCGGCAACCGCGACGCCGGCGAATATGGCGAAAAACTTTCCGCAGCGCGCGCGGCGCTGGGCATTGTGTGGGAAGCGGCGGCCGTATTGCTCTCGATCGTACTGTACCCGTTGGGATTCATCCCGGGCGGAGCCTCGGTCTCCCGGCTGCGCCACGGAGAGAGGCCCGTAATACTGTGCCACGGCTATATGCACAACCGGTCCGCGTTTTTCCTGTTGCGTCACAGGCTGAAGAAGGCCGGGCTGAGAAATACGCTCGCGCCCAATTTCCTGCCCGCCTCGGCCGGGATTCCATACTTTGCCGAGAGATTGTCCGAGACGGTCGACCTTGCATTGTCGCGTTCGGGCTGCGACAAGGTTGATATCATCGGACACAGCATGGGCGGGCTGGTCGCGCGGCACTTCGTCGAGACGCTCGGCGGCGCAGACCGGGTCAACTCGATGATTACATTGGGCTCTCCGCACCTCGGGACGAAGACCGCCGTATTGGGGATTTTCAAATCGGCCGAGCAGTTTCGGCTCGACTCGACGCTGATCGTCGAGCTGAACCAGCAAGCCACAGCGGCGGGCTCGACGCGTGCGACCGCTATTTGGTCGGACTTCGATTGCGTCGTCCTCCCGCCGGAGAATGCACGGCTGCCCGAGCCGCATGAAAATGTCCTGGTTCGCGGCGTCGGCCACGTGGCGATGCTTTTATCCGGACGGGTCTTCAGAGAGGTGCGCCGCGCCCTGTCGGAGGCGTCGGCATAAGGAACCGATCATGGCGGCAGCCGAAATATTTGAAAAGCGTCTCCTGATCATATCGGGCAAAGGGGGTGTGGGCAAAAGCACGGTCTGCTCGGCCCTCGCGCTGTCGGCCTCGCGGATGGGCAAGCGCGTGCTCGTCATCGAGATGGACGAGAAGGAGCGTATTTCGCGCCTTTTCGGCACACCCGAAGTCGGCTACGACGGCGCCTTCGTCCATCCCAACATCTTTGTCCGAAACTTCCTGCCGATGTCCGTGATGGATGAATTCATCGAAGCGCGGGCGCCCGTCAAGGCGATTGCCCGGCAAATACTCGACAGCCCTATTTACAGGTATTTCGTCGCCGCAGCGCCGGGCCTCAAGGAATTCGTCACCCTGGGCAAGATCATGATGCTCGAGGACGAAAAGGAGCGCCGGGGAAAGCCGAAATACGACCTGATCGTCGTCGACGCGCCGGCGACCGGGCACGGTGTCGCCTTCCTGCGAGTGCCGTTCGCGGCTGCGGACGTGCTGAAAGTAGGCTGGGTCAACAAGCAGGCCGACCGGATAATAAAACTCATCACCGATCCCGCCCGCACTACGATCAACATCGTCACGCTTCCCGAGGAAATGCCGGTAAACGAGACTATCGAGATGTGCCAGAGCGTGCGCGACCTGTTGCGCATTCCTATCGGATACATCATAATCAATTCCGTGTTTCCGCAGGTCCTAAAAAAGCGTGACGCGGCCACGTATGAGACGATGAAAAAGAGAGCGCAATCCGACGGCATGAAGAAGCTCACCAGGGCCGAGCGCAAATACGCTCAGGCGATGCTCGACAGCTTCGAGAGCGCAGTGCGCCGGAGGGAGCTGAACGAGTTCTATATCTCCAAGCTTAAGCGGAAGCTCGAATACGACTTCATGCAGATACCCTTTTTCTCCACCAAGAAGTTCGACCTGGACCTGATCGAGCAGGTGAGCGACCACATGCTCGAGACAGTGAAAAAGGGGCGCAAGGGCTGAATGAATTTCGAAGATCTGATCGAAACAAGGGAAATCATCATCTGCTGCGGCAGCGGAGGCGTCGGCAAGACGACCACGTCGGCGGCCATCGCCATTCACGCCGCGACGCAGGGGCTGAAAGTGCTAGTGCTCACGATCGATCCCGCCAAGCGGCTCGCCAATTCGCTGGGAATCGCAGACCTCGGGAACCGGGAGCGCCGCGTGCCGAAGAAAAAGTTTACCGAGGCCGGCATAAACCCCAAGGGCGAGCTGCACGCGATGATGCTCGACACAAAGCGCACCTTCGACGACCTCATCATCAAACATGCGGTCAGCGAGGATATACGCGACAAAATCCTCGACAACGATCTTTACAAGAACATATCGAGCGCGTTCGCGGGCTCGCAAGAGTATATGGCGATGGAAAAGCTCTTCGAGATATACTCGGAGGGCCGGTATGATCTGATCGTGCTGGATACGCCGCCGACGAAGCACGCCCTCGATTTCCTCGACGCCCCCAAGCGGATGACCTCGTTTCTGGACGGCAGCGTGCTCAAGTGGTTCCTCAAGCCCTATTTTTCGGCGGGCAGAAAGGGATTCCAGATATTTCAGAAGGGCACTGGCGTGATACTGAAAACGTTGGAAAAAGTCACCGGCGTCGCCGCCCTCAAGATCGCCTCGGAATTCTTTATCGCGTTCGAGGGCATGTACGACGGATTCAAGGAGCGCGCGGCCGCCGTTTACGACCTTTTGCACGACGAGACGTCTGCGTTCGTCCTCGTCACCAGCCCGGATGAAATCACGATCGACGAGGCGATGTTCTTCCACAACAAGCTCATCGAGTACGAAATGCCGTTCTGCGGGCTCATCGTTAACCGGGTTCACATGGACTTTGGGGCCGATGCCGACGTCGAACGCGTCATTGACAAGGGCGACCCCGAGGCGCTGGCGGCCAAGGTCGGCGCCACCCTCGGCAAAAAGGCCGACGAAAAAAAAGCGATGCAGGCGCTCGCGGCCGTCATGGGGCAGACCCTCACCGAGTATAAGAGCCTTGCCAAAACGGACTCAGAGAATATCCGCCGGCTGACAGACCATATCGATGAGGGGGCGGCAACCAGAATCGTGCCCTTCTTCGATACCGACGTCTACGATATCGGCGGGCTCATGCAGATCAATCAATACCTGTTCGACGGGAACTAGTGTCGTGTCAACCGTATATTGTTGTTTTCAGCGAGCCGAGAAGAGGTTAGCTGCAAGGCGCATGAGCGCAGGACTAGCCATAGCTAGTTCGAGCGAATG
>CBDUSG010000342.1:0-4543 GCA_965369575.1 uncultured bacterium
TGTGGCAGCCGACCACACACTTGCCGCCCGTTTCCAATTTCGTGTAGTTGATCGGATAGCTCCACATGCTGCCGAACGGCACTTCCTCCCGGATGTGTTTTTCCTGATCGCCCGCGTGCACTTCATGGCAGGCCTTGCAACTGCGTCCTTTGGGATCCTTGTTGACGTGGACGAAGTGCAGGTTCACATTGCCGTTCCGGAAGTTCGTGAGCGTAGTGGTCATCTTATCCAGCGCTATCTTCTTATTGTGACAGTCAAAGCAGATAGCATACTTTTCCGTGGCGTACGGCGTGTAAAACTCAGGCGGGAAATACTTCCTGAGGATTCTCGTGTTGTTCGAGCCGTGAGGCATGTGGCACGCTATGCAGTCGTTGTTCTTCACCGGGCCATGTGGGAACTTGGCCGACCTGACGGCTTCTCCTTTCTCGACATGACAGGTGTAGCAGATGGTCTGCATCGTCGCCTTCAGCTGCTTCTCGAAATCTGTGCTGTGCGGTGTATGGCATGCGACGCACTTGCCCTCGGCGACCGGCGGATGCTGCACCTCGGCCGTTTTAATCTGGTCGGCCACTTCCGGATGAAGCTTTTCGTGGCAGCCGAGGCACAGATCTTTCTGCTGCTTCTTCAGCATAAACGGATTCAAGGATCCGTGCGGATGATGACAGTGCAAACAGGTTTCGGTGACGGGTTTGTGCGTGTGCTTGCGTTCGAATTCCGCCTTCCTTGCCTCATGACACATGAAGCACAGCACGCCCTTTTTATGATCCCGCACCAACAGCCTCGAGTTTTCCGACGCGTGCGGATTGTGGCACACGACGCAGCCTCCTGCGGCTACTGGGCCATGAACGTACTTCGTGTCAAACATCTTGCCATCATGGCAGCTGAAGCAGAGGTCCTGGACCGAGGCGGCCTTTAGCTGAAACTTGGTGTCCGACTGATGGGGGTCATGACACTCGATGCAAGACCCTTTCTCCACTGGCTTGTGCATATGCGCCTTTGCAAAATCTTCTTTCTTGTTTTCGTGGCAGACGTAGCATTCCTCCGCGCCCGTTCGCGCGCGGTGGTTTTCGTTTTTCGAGCCGTGCGGATTGTGGCAGGCCACACACATGCCGCCGGCAACCGGGCCGTGAACGAACTCGGCCTTGCCCATGTTCTGGTGGCATTGCGAAGTCATGCAAGTCGCACTGCGCTTCATGCGCTTGTAGCTGGGCACGGCGCCGCGCAGATTATGACACTCGCCGCACTCGTGTTTTTCCTCGAGCTTCGAATGCAATTTGTATTCGGTGAAATCCTTGGGAAGCCTCTTGCGGGTCTTCTCGGTCAGCAGATATACGGAAATGCTCGACTGCGCCTCGCCGCCCGCCGAGTCGGTAACGGTGATATGATTCATTCCCGGCCGCAGCTGAACGGAGAATGCAAACGCTCCCTTGACAACGGGCACCGAGCTTCCTCCAAGGACCTTGCCGCCCTTCACGGCCACCTTCAGGTTTTTGACGGCCTGCCCCTTGGCGAGACCGACGACCTCTATCTGCTCCTGCGTAACAAAAACATTGTCCGGCGGATAGACGATCGAGACGGCGCCGTTGGCCGCTCCGGCTCTTCCGGCGGAGAGCCCCGCCATCAGAACAACGATGGCGACCGGGATGACGGCGAAAAGAACTTTTTTCCTACCCATGGTTCCTCCCCTACTCCTCATGACTTCTCTCCTGAACTCTCAAAAGAGCGAACCCGGCGCCTTGATGCCGGCCGGGTCGCCGGTGGGGCTCCCGAATTCCAATGTGATATCATGAAAAGCCAAACTTACCTCGGGCCGGATCACGGCGGCCACAGAATGCAGAGCATTGAAGCGGGGCGTAACGCAAGCCTCAAGCCGCGCGGATCGGTAAGTTCAGTTTACCGCATTATTTTCCGTGAGTCAAGCGCATCTTCCATCCGCGGACACCGGCGCTCACGCGACCGCACCGAATAAAGTCGCCCGAACACGCGATCGGCGCCGGAGGCATTGCGGTATGTGATATAATTGAATTCGGCAGTCCTATCCGCGCCCTGAGGAAGGAGGGATGCCCATCGGAGGCCCCCGCCGCATGTCCTTGATGAGGGGAGAAAGTCACTCATTGCACTGTCTGTTCGAACGCCCTGTGGGCGGATCGGGAGAGGAACGATGAATGAGAGAATCTGGAAAAAAACGCCGGCGGCAATAATCGTGTTGTCGATCGCCCTCGCGCTTTGCATCTCCTGCGCCACGACGATAACGCCGGAGGTGCAGGAGAGCTACGACTGGGCTCAAATGAATAAGATATGCGTGGTCAGCGTTGCGGACCTCGAGCGGAGCCGCGAGATAAGCAAGGCGCTCGCTCATCACCTGTTTGAAGAAGGAATCCCGGTCGTCACGAAGGAGACCGATTCGGTTCTTGACATTTTCAACGCGGGTCGCGAGGCGAAGGCCGACGTCATTGCCTACGGCTCCGTGACGAGGATCGAGGTGACGAGGAGCACGACTGTTTACCCTCCCACGACCATCAAGGAGGTCGGGGTGGAACTCCAGTTCATCGAGACCGCGACGGAAAAGCGCATCTGGAAGGGCTCGGGCTCCACGGCCGACAGCGCGAACGTAAAGGACGCCTTTCTTATCAACGAGCTGGTCGGGAAGATGGCGCATGAGATACTGCCCACATGGACCGAGATCCAGCGTTCTTCCTTCGGCGTTACAATGCTCGAAATAGGAGACGAGGCGCCGCCGTTCCAGGTGTCGGACGTCAATGGAAGACCCTATGCCCTCGAGGATCAATTAGGTAAAAAAATCGTCGTCCTCGGCTTCTGGTCCTTCTTCTGCCAGCCGTGCAAGCGCACGCTGCACACTCTGAACGCCATCCACCGGCGATACCAGACCAGAGGCGTAAATGTAGTCGCGGTCAGCCTCGAGGGCGAACCGATGCTGAGCCGCATAAGAACGCGAATCTACCAGGACAGGCTCGAATTCACGTTTCTCCTTGACGAGCCCGAAGGCGACAAATACGAGATCTCCGATCCCTACCTGGTTCCGGGCACGCCGGCACTCTACATCATCGATAAATCCGGCAGGATCGTGTTCGCAAGGGCGGGCCGCGTGACCGGCGACGAACTCGCGGCCGTGATCGATTCTGAGCTCGCCAAGAAGTAGGCCGACCAAACCGTCGATATGGAGATAGATCGGTTGCGGGCGTTGCTTGCCTTTTTTACGGCCTAAAATTATAATGACCTGAAGATACCAACGGGATGCAGGCGGCCCTCGCAATCGAATGAAGAAAGAGACCACCCTGTCACTCTGGCTGGCCCTGGCGTTTGCCATCGGCCTCATCTTCTTTTTCCAGGTGAGAGGGGTACAGTTCTACCTCGTTCCCTCGGAATCGATGGTGCCGACCCTGATGAGGTCGGATTATATAGTCGGGTTCCGCGTCAAACCCTCTGAGTTGCGCCGCGGCGACATCATTGTGTTCACGAGCGGGCAGAAGGACGATTTTTTCGTGAAAAGGGTGATCGCACTGCCGGGCGACGCCGTGGCAATCCTGCAGGGATTCGTTTATATCAACGGGACCGAGCTGGACGAGCCGTATGTCGTGCATCGCGCGAGCGGAATCCTGCCGGCGATGAAAATCCCGGGCGGACACATATTCGTCGTGGGCGACAACCGCGTCAACAGCGTCGACAGCCGTCAGCAAGGGCCCGTGTCGACGAGCCTCGTTAAGGCAAGGGTCTCGTTCATATACAGCCCCATGAGCCGGATCGGCCGCGTCGAGTGACGCCTCCGGGACCGCACACAGGTAAAAAGCCGGCGCAAACTCGCATATGATCCTTTATCTCATAAGACATGGCGAAACCGACTGGAACGTCGAGCGCCGATGCCAGGGATTCAGCGACAGCCCCCTGAACGAGACCGGCCGCCGCCAGGCGGAGGCGACCGCGAGGCATCTGAGCGCCGTCAAAATTGAGGCGATCTACTCCAGCACCCTGGGCAGGGCTCATGATACGGCCCGCGCAATCGCGGGATATCATGAGGTTCCGCTCCGGACGACAGACGCGCTCAGGGAGCTGAACCAGGGCGATTTCGAGGGACTTACTCTGGTGGAGCTGGCCGAGGGCCACTCGGACTTTCTGCAGCGATGGTTCCTCGACCCGGCCGACCTGCAGGTGCCGGGAGGAGAATCAATGCGCGAACTGCAGGAGCGGGCGTGGGAGGCGTTAGAGGAGATCGTCGAAAGACACAATGACGGCGCCATAGTAGTCGTGAGCCACAATCTTTGCAACATGGCGCTGCTTTGCCGGATCATGAAGCTTGACCTGGCCGACTTCCGGCGAATCCGGCAGGACGTCGCCGCGATAAACATGGTCGAATTCGGCGGCCGCTGGCCGCATCCGGTCGTGCTGCGGCTCAACGACACCTGCCATCTTCGATAGGAGGGCTTCGATGAAGCAAAGACCGTCGTCGGAGCGCAGCCCTGCGGCGTATTCGAGGCGTTGGCCGATAAATCTCTCAGGAACGCAGGCTGGAGCGGAGGCGGGCGCG
>CBDUSG010000343.1:0-4541 GCA_965369575.1 uncultured bacterium
CTTTTTATGAGTTTAGTTTTCTATCCACCTTCATTTGATGGAGGATTCGCGTTTTCGCAGGAAGCACTTTAAGGGGAGCGTGTTGAGGACATCGGCAGGCTCGAGCCAACCGCGGCGAGCGACGGCGACTCCGAGACGCGGCAGCTCGAGATGCTCGAGCCGGTGCGCGTCGGTTCCGATGGCGAGCCTGACGCCGAGCTGTTTGGCGCGTTTGCACCAGACATCATCAAGATCGAGCCGCTCGTAGTTGGCATTGATCTCGATGGCGGTGCCGGTCTCGGCGGCGATTTCGAGCACCTGCTCGATATCGACCTCGTAGGGCCTCCGCTGGTTGATGAGGCGACCGGTCAGGTGCGCGATGCAGTCGACATGCGGATTCCGCATTGCGCCGATGATACGCCGCGTTATCTTCTCGCGCGGCTGCTTGAACGCCGAATGGATCGATGCGACGACCCAGTCGAATTTCTCGAGTATCTCGTCGGGATAATCGAGCTTGCCGTCGGGCAGGATGTCCATCTCGGTCCCGAACAGCAGCTCGAGGTTCTTGAGGCCCGCATTGATCTTTTCGATTTCCCCGCGCTTCTTTTCGAGGCGTCTCGCATCGAGGCCATGCGCGATCTTTAGCGACTGCGAGTGGTCGGTGACGGCGATGTAGCGATAGCCGAGTTCCTGGGCGCGCTCTGCGAGCTGGGCGAGCGTCGCCTTGCCGTCGCTGTAATTCGAGTGCACGTGAAGGTCGCCCTTGATTTGCCGGGCGGTCACGAGGTCGGGCAATGCGCCCTCTTTGGCCGCCTCGATCTCGCCTCGATCTTCGCGCAGCTCGGGCGGCATCCACTCGAGGCCGGCCTCGGCGTACAGCTCCTCCTCGTCGCGGCCGCCGAGTTTCTTCTCGCCGCGAAAGACGCCGTACTCGTTTATCTTCAGGCCCATTCTTGTCGCGATGCCGCGCAGCTTGACGTTGTGCGCCTTCGAGCCGGTAAAATACTGGAGCGCCGCGCCGAAGCTTTCTTCGCCGACGACGCGCAGGTCGACCTGCAGGCCGCCTTCGACGATAACGCTCGCCTTCGTCGTGCCGGCGGCGAGCACGCGCGCGACCCGCGGGAGCGATGTGAACGCCTTTATCGCGGCCTCGCGGTCGGAGGCGGAAGCGAGGATGTCGATGTCGCCGACGGTCTCACGCATGCGGCGCAGGCTGCCGGCCATCTCGGCGCGCTTGACCGGACGGAACTTGCGCACCGAGGCGAGCATCTCGTCGGCGATCGGGAGCGCGACGCCGAGCGGTATCCTCTCGGCGGCCTCGCGCAGCAGTTGGATGCCCTGCAGTATGTTTTCGGCCTTCTTCTCGCCCATTCCGGGAAGTTCGGCAAGCTTGCCGGAGTTGACCGCGTCCTCGAGCGCCGAGAATGTGTCGAGCTTCAGTTTCGAATGTATCAGCGCGAGGCTTTTGGGGCCGATCCCGGGTATCTGCAGCATCCGGATGAGTTCGTCGGAGAGACCCTCGCGCTCCTCCTCGTACTTGGAGAGCTTGCCGGTCGCAAGGTATTCGTTGATTTTTTCGGCCGTCGCCTTTCCGATTCCGGCCAGTGTTTGCAGGCGATCCTCGGCGGCGATAACGGCGACGTCTTCGGGCGTGTCGCGAAGCGTGCGGGCTGCTTTGCGGTATGAATTGACCTTGAAGACGACCTCGCCCTTGAATTCGAGGACATCGGCGAGGCGCTCGAACATCTCGGCTATCTCAGTGTTTTTCATATCGTATATCGAGTGAGCGCGCGCCGCGGGCGGCCAGTGGCCGCCGACATGAGATGCTCCGCATCTCTTCCCTGACGAAGGGTGACAACCTTGCCCCGGATGACTTACAGGACTCTGAGAGCGACAATATACGGTTGACACGACACTAACTCGGGAGAAGGTCCTCGAGCAGGCCGTCGATGCATTCCTCGATCCGCTCGTACGCGTCCGCGAAGTCGTCTATCGGCCCGCCGTAGGGGTCCTCGATGTCGTGGCCGCGTAGGTTGAGGGGGCCGAAATCGGAAAACAGGCGGTATTTGCCTCCGGTATCCTTGAGGATGACGTCGGCCTCGATGACGTGGCCGGTCTCGGCGCAAATGACGAGATCGGCGCCTTCGAGCATCTCGCGCGTGACGTGTCGCGCTCGGTGAGATGAGATGTCGACGCCGTGCTCGGCCGCGACTCGCACGGCCAGATCCGCAGCGGGATAACCGCTCAGCCCGTACGTTCCGGCGGACGAGACGACGATCGAGTTGACCGCTCTTTCCGCCAGTTTATGCCTGAGCAGGCCCTCGGCAAGCGGAGACCTGCATATGTTGCCCGTACAGAGAAAAAGAATATACTTTTTCATGCGCCCTAATTTAGATCAATTGGGAGTGAAAGTCAAGGCGGGAGCGGGCCGGCACGCGACCGATGTCGCGCTTGACAAACCTGGAGGATGAAGATATGCTTTTGGAACAATATGATTGTTGTAAGGTAAACAGAAATAGAGGCGCGGCTTCTGTTCGGTTGACCTTTTGAATGCCGCTCCCAAGTGTTTTTTGATTGCGTATTAAAGACTTGAGACCACTCTTGTCCAAGATAGCTTTTTATTTGGGACGGCATCTTGAGATTCGAGGCTGCTGAGGCTCGCCCCGGCGTGAGAAGGCCCTCCCCTAATGCCCTTGCCTAGGGCCCAAAACGGCGACAGAATGCAGAAAGCTCCTTTATCGGCTCACCTAAGCCGTCTTGGACAGCATATTGCCGGGATGGAAAGCCGCAATTTCAACGGACGAGAAAAAGCCAGTAAAATCAACGCTTATCTTGCCCAAGATGGCAGTTTCGGAGTTATCTTGGACAGCAGTGAAAGAATTGGCAGAATGTTGGCGATGATGTCATATCGTCATAATTGGAGTTTTCTAGTAGATTTGGCCCGTTTGCATTTCGATTCAGAAGGGGGTTGAACTAGTCATGAAAAGGGTACATTGCCAAGCATTTACTGTTTCACTGACGCTGTTTCTCGTATGCATTCTCGGCGCCGGGTGTGCATCCACACAGGCTCGGCATTCGGGTTTTCTTAATGATTACTCGGGATTCGAGCCGGGCCCGAAGGGCGGCGCAGACCTGGTCTATGTCAAACCAGCCGTTGACTGGGAATCCTATGACAAGATCATGATCGATCCCATAGTGATCTGGTACCATCCGGATGCGCAATACAAAGGAATCAATCCAACCGAACTGCAACAGTTGGCGGACTATTTCAAGGCGGCTCTCATAGAAAACCTTGAGGACGCCTACTCCATTGTTGATACGCCGGGGCCGGACACTTTGCGATTTCGCGTGGCCATCACAAATGTGGTCCCCACAAATCCGGAGCTGGACGCCGTGACATCCCATCTCCCACAGACACGGCTCATTTCGCAGGTCAAGAAGATAACGACGGGCTCTCATCTTTATGTCGGCGGGGCTTCTCTCGAGGGCGAGCTGCTCGATTCCCGGACAGACGAACGACTTATCGCGGGCATCATCAGCAGGTCGGGAGAGAAGAAGCTTCTCCAGATCAAGGAAAAGTGGTCGGATGTCAGGGAGATCATGGATTATCTGGCCAAGAGATTTCGGCAGCGGCTCGACGAGGGTTTTGCAATGGAATAATTTGACATCCGCATGCATCAGGACATACTGAGAGCGAGAGGAGGATTGGATAATTGAGAAAATCAATTCCGATTGCGATCGCCGCACTGGTTTTGTCGACCACACTGGGCTGCCCACTGGCTTATGGCCAGGAGCAGCCCTTAAACATGCATGGATGGGAGTTCACCGTAACCCCCTATTTTTGGGGGGCCGGGATGGATGGTGATGTGACCGTAAAGGGCGTAGAATCTAATGTCGATGTGAGCTTTGGCGACATCCTGGACAACCTCGATTTTGGCGGGATGGTACATCTCGAGGCACGGAATGGAAAGTGGGGATTCTTTCTTGACCCGACCTACATGAAACTATCGGCCGATGGAGACGCAGGCCCATTTGAGGCCGACGTCGAAGTAGAGATGACGCTGGTGGAATTCGGAGTGCTCTATAGGCTCCTTGAGCGGCCCATAGGCGCTGAAAGCGGGCGAACATTTTCTCTGGACCTTTTGGGTGGCGGTCGATATACGGATTTGGAGGTCGAACTCGACATCGAGGGGCCTTTTGGCGTCGATCCCAGCTTCGATGGAAGCAAGGATTGGCTCGATCCCATGGTCGGAGCCGCAGTTCAAGTAGACCTGAACGAAAAGCTGGCCTTTAGAGTGAGGGGAGATATCGGAGGATTCGGTATCGGATCGGCATCTGACCTGACGTGGAATCTTTTGGCCGCGCTCGGATATGAATTCTCCGAGAGAACAACCCTTTGGCTAGGTTACCGCATTCTTGACGTCGATTACGACGAAGGCAGCGGCTCGGATTTGTTCGAATATGATATTTCCATGAGTGGACCTATAGCGGGTTTGTCTATCCGGTTTTAGGATCGCAGCCTGAGTATTTCGACAAGAACTGGAAGCTGCCGGGGTTCGAGA
>CBDUSG010000344.1:0-4515 GCA_965369575.1 uncultured bacterium
GGTCCGCCCCATCGTCCGCGCTGCATCCCAGCTCGAGCTGCCGCGTGTCCGGTTCTTTCATGGTCTCAGGCCCTCCCGGAAAAAACCGGTCGGATGCCTCTATCTCCTTCTCAGCCGATTGAATTATATATCTTTGACTCTCAAATTGCAAGATTCCGCGGCAAGCATCTCGGGGGAAATCTTGACAAATTTCCACGGATTATTGATAATATATGTTTATGTTGCAAGAAGAAGTAGGACAAGGCCGCGGTCGCAAGATGACCGTGTCCATGAACCGTCACTCGACCGATCGATTTCTTTGTTCGACGGACACAACCCAAGGCGATCTTCTTTGACTCCGTAAGCGGGGTCGTCAGTCACCGAGCCGCTGTTTTTCTTTGACGAATCCCCAATCGGCAAGCCATGGCGCTCAGCCGAGACGACCTATTCAAGGGGAATGCACTCCTTAGACGGTATGACATTGTCGTGGGAAACGCCTGAAAAAGGAAAATATGGCTGGGGGACTACGAATAACTGTAACTGGGGTCAGGTCTTGAATATTCTGTTTCTTTCGGTCCTTTTCAGCACGCGGATGACTGTCGAGTAGTGCACTCCGAGGCGAGTGGGCCAGCTCGCGAGATCGACGAGTGCTATGTTGCAATGCAACGGGGTGTTGCCGAAATCGAAGATTATGGATTCTCCGGTCAAGCCGGGGAATGACGCCACGGCAATTCTTAAGTTTTCTGTCGTTCCCGCGAAGCCTGTCCTCGACCCCGATCGTGCGGCGAATATTCGCGACCTCTTTGACGCCGAATCACGGGAATACAACCTCTTGGAGCAGCCGCTATGAATTCTGTAGGCCGGCGACATACGTTTTGGAAGAGAGGGCTGACGGTTGCCCTTATGGCGTGTTTGCTGTTCCTGGCAGCGTTTGCCTTCATCACTAGAGGGACGAAGAGAGGCGGCAGGGCACGGCCCAACGTTATCCTCATATCGATCGACACGTTGAGGGCCGATCACATCAGCGGCTACGGCTGTGATCGACGGACCACTCCCTTCATCGACACCCTGATCCGGCGAGGGACATCTTTCTCGAACGCCATTAGCCCCTCCCCGTGGACGCTGCCGGCGCATATGTCTCTGTTCACGTCCCTTTATCCTCACACGCACGGCGTCACTGATAATGTGCTCGCCCTCAACGATAATGTTGTTACCCTGCCGATGCTGCTCAAGCGGGCCGGATACAGGACGGGGGGCTTTGCCTCGTGCCTTTATCTTTTCCCGGGGTACGGATTCGACAGGGGCTTCGACGTGTATATCCAGAGAAACACGTTTCCCGCGCCGGCGGTCTAAAGAAGCGTCTGAATGGCTGTTCAGCGCCGAGGCGGAACCCTTCTTCCTTTTCCTCCATCTCTACGACGTTCATGCTCCGCATGATCCGCAGAAGAAATATCTGAAGATGTTCGAGTCGTCTTACGACGGCGAGTTCAATGGCGACATGGAAGACCTCATGGCGATATTAGATGGGAGCCTGGTTTTCTCGGACGAAGACCGCCGACATCTGGTGGCTCTCTTCGATGCCGAGATAAGGGAACTGGATGAGTCGCTTGCCACTTTTCTGAATATCCTCAACATGATGGGGCACATGGATAATACCGTGCTGATTCTGCTGTCCGACCACGGCGAAGAGTTTTTCGATCATGGGGGGGTCCTTCACAGCCGGACCCTGTATGACGAGCTGATAAGGATACCGCTGGTTCTCGTCGGACCCGGCATCCCCGCCGGAAAAGGCATCGAGCAACAGGTGCGACTCATAGATGTTATGCCCACGATATTGGATATTTGCCGAATCAAAGAGCCTCGGGACATCGCGGGCATAAGCCTGCTGCCCCTGCTGACGGGCAATGCGACCGACTGGGAACAGATCGCATTCGCCGAGGCCGACAAGGAAAACGAGGAGCTCGACATCTTTCGGGCCGTGCGAACCGGCACACACAAATTCTACTTCAACAGGCTCACCGGAGACGAGTATCTCTTCGACCTTACTCTTGATCCCACGGAAAAGATAGACATCCTCGAAGACGAGCCCGAGCTGGGAGAGATGCATCGAGAGATGCTGAAAGAATGGATGAACACGAAAAAAGGTAATCCGAAAAAGATAGCTTTCCAAGAACACGAAAAAGAACTCCTCCGCTCGCTCGGCTATCTGAAATAGCCTGCGATCTCCAGCCCCTCCTTACTCGGAATCGGCCTATCTTTCCGACCACAAGAAATGGGGCCGGGTCTTGCCGGCGTGCTGCCCAAAACCTTGCCTGCTGTGTCACTGGATTCACGCCCCCCGACCGGATTGGCCGGGCTTCGCCTCTCCGCCTGCCGCTTGTGTCCATTGATTTCTAGTATGCAAATTGCTAGAATGAAAATAGATGAAAATCGATGTCGGAAATCAATGACGGAGGGGACAAGCGATGCGAAAGGCAATATCTTTCCTGGCGATCGGCGCCGGCTTGCTGCTCGCCATTGGCGCGGGGATCTATTTCTCTCGGTCCGTCCAGGGCCCGCCGCCGGGCGTGACCGCCCAGCCGCCGGGCGTGTCTGGCTCGCGGCCGGGCGTGGCCACCCAGCCGCCCGAAACAGAGTATGGGCTCATCACTCTGAAGCCTCCCTATGCGAATGAGAGGTCCGGCGCCGAGAGGGCGACAGATGGGCTTTCGCTGGGTCAGGCCGTGAAATCCGTGTGCATGCAGGTCGGAATCGGTTACAACAGCAAGCAATCCGCCCTGTACATCGGGTCGACTTACGAAAGGTGGATTCGGCCCGACTTCGAAAACATTACATGGGAAGATGCGATGGGCGAGCTGCTCACGCCTTTCTATCTCACCTACATGATTCAGAACAATGAGGTGGCGCTGATAAGGCCCGAGTCGTCCGGCAAAGGAAAAGACTCGCTCGTCAGGCTCAAACCGCCGTACACGATGTGGCGGGGAAACACGAATCGAAAGGGAACCAGGACCATGGTCCGGCACGCCGTCGACATGATATGCGAGCAGGCCCGAATGGAGTTGGACATAAATGAATCCTCCCGGAATATCGGACCTCTTTTCTCGAGGCGGATCAGTCCCGATTTCGAAAATATCACATGGGAGCAGGCGATGAAAGAGATTCTCGTTCCCAATAATCTCATATGCACAGTCGAGGACGACAATGTCGTCCTGTCGATATCCGGCATGCGCTCAAGGGAATCCGGCGCGGATGCTCCTGTTACTCTGAAGCCGCCTTATTCCGAGTGGAGAGAGGACCCGAATTATTCCAAAGCCGTGATCAGGCTGCACAATGCAGTCTGGGCCATATGCTTTCAGGCGGGAATGAAGTACGACTACATGATGGAGCGCGACGACTTCGAAGCGCTGCGCAACATTTACTTCTTGATGAGGAGCGCCGCCGCTCCCGATTTTGAGAACATGCCGTGGAACAAGGCGATGGAAGAATTGCTGGCCCCGCGGTATCTCACGTATGCCGTGAAGGATGACACGGTGATATTGAAAAGGGTCGGCAAGACCGGCCTCGGGAAGGATTCGATTGTCACGCTCAAGCCTCCGTATTCCGCCTGGAGAGCCGGCGAAGAAAGTCAGATAGCCAGTATCTCGCTCCGAGACGCGTTGAAGGCCGTAGGCTACCAGGCCGGATTCGGTCGCGTATTGTCCGCGACCGGCGGCCGACGGGACCCTCTGCTGAACGTAAACATCCACCCCGATTTCGAAAGCCTGAACTGGGACGAGGCGATGGAGCGGCTTCTCAAGCAGTACGATCTCACCTACACAATCCAAGGCGCCGCGATCGTAATTGAAAGGGCCGGGGGCCTAGGCAAAGATGCGATTGTCACGCTCAAGCCCCCTTACACCCGATGGCGGCACGGTAATTACGACCTCGGAGGCAAAATCAGATTATCGCCCGCCGTTTACGCAATAAGCGCACAGGCCGGGTTCATGGTCAAGCGGAAAGAGTCCACCGACAATATCGGCAGCCTGTGGAGGAGGGAAATCCGGCCCGATTTAGAGGACGTGACATGGGAAGAAGGGATGAAAGAGCTTCTTGACCCATACAAGCTCACATATAGAATCGATGGCGATGCGGTAATACTTGAAAGATCCGGGGATGCCACAGAGGATTCAAGCAAAAACATTCTCGTCACTTTGAAGGCGCCGTATACCGTCTGGAGGGCGGGCGGGAAAACTCAGGCGGACAAGATGTCTATCGAGCAAGCAACAAATGACATCTGCGGGCAGGCGGGTTTTAAATACGACTGGAAAGGGTCCTCTGAAAACTTGGCCGGACGGAGAGGAGGATGGGTCCAGCCCGATTTTGAAGACATAACATGGGAAGAAGGGATGAAAAGAATCCTCGACCCGTTCGGAGTTACCTATACAATCGAGGATTATGAGGTTACATTGGTAATAGCAAAAGGAGCGAAAAGCCGGCCGGATCAAAGCAATTTTCGAAGACGCGGACGCCCGATCAACGTGAGCCGCAAAGTCAGCC
>CBDUSG010000345.1:0-4512 GCA_965369575.1 uncultured bacterium
CCCACTCCTCTCAGCGTGTTGATATTCGACAGAAATGTTCCGATCACCCAGACTGCGAAACCGCTTATTACCAGAAAGAAAGCCCAGACTCCAATGCTCTCGAGCGCGCTCCCCAGGGACTTCGATATGGGGATGACTTCCAATTCACCCAGCTTGGCGGGCAGCGCAAAGATGCGATTAGTAAAGCCGGCCAGGACCGCCATCGCGTAAAACCCCCGGATCGTGATGCCGGACACGACTTTCGTGACCATCGCCCCGATTTGGATTCCGATCAACGAGCCAAGGAGCATTCCCATGGCCAATGTGTAGAACACGAAACCGTATATCGCGTACTGGGTGATGGAAGTGTAGCCGGCGGTAAAGATGATCTGGAAGATGTCGGTCCCGACGGTGGTGAGCGAAGATACGCCGAGCACATACACGAAGATCGGAAACGTCAGGAACCCCCCGCCGACACCCATGATGCCGGCGGCAAGCCCGACGAGCGCGCCGGTTAGAACCAGGAATATCCAGGATATGCGGCGACCGCCCGGCGTGATGTCCTGGTCGAATTTGACCATGGGCGGTACTGCGATTGACTGAAGTCTCTTTGGCAGGTTACCCATCTTCGCGCCTTCGACTTGCCCTCCGCGAGTGTCTCTGCCGCCGGGTATTGCGGTCTTCTGTTTTCCGGCCTTCCTGCTTTTCAGGAAATCAATCATGGCGTAGCTGCCGAGAGAGCCGAGCATGAGTGAATAGATTAGCGAGATGAACGCTTCACTCAGGACGGGGTTGATCTCGTAAAGCATTCTGTTTATCATTCCACCTGTCGTCGCCCCAGCGATGGCGCCCACGAGAAATGTAACGGCCAGGGAGACGGATATGTTGCCCAGCTTCTTATGAATTACGCTTCCCATGATGGCCGCGGCAAAAATGTAGAAGAGGTCGGTGCCGACGGCCAGGATGCCTTTTATGCCGGCGCTCATAAGGGCCGGCGTAATGACAAAACCGCCGCCCGCGCCTATGCAGCCCGTAATCATACCGGCGCAGAGTCCTATGAAGATCGCCATGACAAATATCCCGAGGGAATAGTAAGCGGGAGTGTAGGCCTCTTTGCCGCCTAATATGTTCGGGAGGGCTTCGCCCGCGGGGTCGGCAAACGCATAACTTCCGAGTATGGCGGGAACCATAAGGAGGCACAATATAAAGAGGCGCTTCTTGTCGCGAAAGACGGTGTTGGACACATCTCTCTCCCAGCCTGCATGAGCCACAGCGCCGGCCATCATGAATTTCCCACATTCCCTGAAGATATTCATTTCTTTACCCCGTTTCCCATCGTTTTTTCTTGTCTTGTTCCAGGCGGGTAATGATGCACTCACAAACTCCCCGATGGATGCATTTCATCCCGTGCGCGGAGAAATCCTACAACTTCCTGCATGGAGCCTGCTAGGAACCCCTTTTATTCCAAAAGTAGGCAATGAATCCTCGACAATTGGGATATATTTGAATCCAACGCCTTGGTTGGGGTGAGCGATGAATTCAATCGGATAAAACATGGATCGCTTGCAAACCGGCCTGTCGCAGACTCCCAATATCAGAAAAGGTCGGAGGTTCTCCATCCATTCTGCTTCTCAAGTAAAACAGATTAGACGCAGAATAAGGCTTGGACGCAGAAATCTTTCCAATTCTTTGGATAGGGCAATTAGTGTGCCATACGCCCATATGCGTAGCAGAGCTGATAGAGGAGTATCTCTAACCGATTGTGATTACTCTGCTTCCTTCTTTCCGTTATCGTTCGGGAAGGATGCAAAAGAAGAAGGACGGCGAAATAGAATATTAAGTGTTGTGCAAGAGTTGCACGGCGAAATCTGAAGCGAAGAGATTATGCCGGAAATATGGCATTAAGCGGGCTGGAGAAAAAGAGGGGCGAAGGTAAGCGGTAATGTTGCTCTCAGAATTCCTTCAGTTTATATTGAATCTTGCGTAGACTTATCTTCAGGACCTTGGCGGCTTTTGAGCGATTGCCTCCAGCGGCTTCCAGCGTCTTCTTGATGGCGTACTCTTCTATTTTTTCCAGCGATGAACCGGGAATTGGGGGCACGTATTCACCATTGGCCTCCTGTGGATTCGCCAGAAAACGGAAATAGTTGCGGCCGATAATCCTCTTGTTGCACAGCACGACGGCTTGTTCTACCATATTCTCCAATTCGCGAACGTTGCCGGGCCAAGAATAAGACATCAGAGCCGCCAGAGCATCGTCTGAAACTCCCTCAATCTGCTTGTTATTCTCTTTCGCGTATTTCGATATGAAATGTTTCACAAAGAGCGGAATATCGGAGATTCTCTCTCTTAGCGGAGGCATTCGTATTCGTACAACATTGAAGCGATAATACAGATCCTGTCTGAAAGCTCCCTGGGCGACGGCTTCTTCAAGATCTCTATTTGTTGCGACGATCAGGCGCACGTCAACCTTTATTCTCTTGTTCCCTCCGATTCTCTCAAACTCCTTGTCTTGCAGAAAGCCCAGCATTTTGACTTGGACGGAGGGACTGATTTCTCCGAATTCATCAAGAAATATCGTGCCGCCGTTCGCGGTCTCTAAGCGTCCCTGCCGCTGGTAAAGAGCGCCCGTGAATGCGCCTTTCTCATGCCCGAACAGCTCGCTCTCCACCAGGTTTTCCGAAAACGCGCTGCAGCTCACCTTCACATATGGCTTGTCGGCGCGAGGCCCGTTCTGATGTATGGCCGACGCGATCAGTTCCTTGCCGGTTCCGCTCTCGCCCGTAATCAGAACGGTCGCCCGGCTGGGCGCCACTTGCTCCACGATCTTGAATACGGATTGCATCTGAGCGCTGTTGCCAACCAAGTTCTTGAATCTGTATTTCGTGCGAAGTTTTTCCCTGAGTTCCTTTGTTTTTTCTAGCAGATTCCTGTCAGACTGCATTCTGTCAATGCGCTTCTCTAATTCCTCGATATCGACGGGCTTGGTCAGAAAGTCCTCTGCTCCCTTTTTCATGGCCTCAACGGCTTTGTCCACCGTGCCGAACGCCGTCATCATCAAGAATGGTGTATCGAAACCCTTGTTCCTCGCCTGTGAAAGCAATTCGATTCCGTCCATCCCGCGCATCTTGACGTCAGCCAAAATAAGGTCGGGAACTTCGTGTGTGATTACATCTAAAGCTCGATAGCCGTCGGCTGCCGTAAGGACTCTGTATCCATCTTCTTCCAGGATCTTGGAGAGCGCCCATCGGCTATTCATGTCATCGTCAACTATAAGTACAACTGCATCAGACACTTAGGTTATACTCCCTTTTGAAAAGCCTGCACCTAAATACCTCTGCCGCACATGATAGCACGGCAAAAGCCGACTAAACGGCATCAATGCCATCCTATCGATCAGTAAGAATTCGAAACCAGGCGCGAGTGTCGTGCAGCAGTCGTGGAAAAGGTGGCGTGATGCGAGTCCAATGAATGAAGCTATTCGTTTTCCC
The DNA here is from genome assembly GCA_965369575.1 of uncultured bacterium. Taxonomy (GTDB): domain Bacteria; phylum Abyssobacteria; class SURF-5; order SURF-5; family SURF-5; genus CBDUSG01. The sequence continues at coordinate 3,471 of CBDUSG010000345.1, forward strand.
ATCCTGTGCAAATTCCCTGTTGGGAAGAGGGGCAAAATTGGGGAGACGGAAACCAAATACATCTCATCGCTGAGCAGGTTGAGTTCCATTTGGGGTGATAGAGATTGAATCAGAAACTCGTATTCACCTACTGCCGAATACTTCCGCAAAAAGTGCCAACCACCTAGTTTACATTTTATCATAAAAGCGTGATGTTAGTCAAGATGGGGTGGTAAGGGCAACGCCAGGGGCCTTTTGGGGATGAGCGAAGGCGTAAATAAAACTGCATAAGTGCCGCGGGGGGATCAGAGCCGAGCCGGCTCATGCGCCTGCCCCGACTCGATGAGCGGGCCACATCTGAAGTTGACCCACTGAGGGAGTAGTGAGGGACCCATGCTAATTTGACTCGACCCGCTGAAGGTCAACCGGGTAAACAGTGGCCGGTAGATGGACTATGAAATTCGATCCCACACCGACCTTCGTCTCCACGCTTATATGCCCCCCATGCTTTACCGAAATTCCCTGACAAATAAATAACCCAAGCCCGACTCCGTTAGGCTTTGTCGAAAAGAAAGGATCGAATATCGACTGGAGCATATTCTCCGGGACACCCGGGCCATGATCCGTCACTTTTATCACGACGGAGTTGGGTTCATCGTCCGGGATCACAAGAATCTGTATTTGTCCGCCCCTTGGAGTGACATCGACTGCGTTCAGGATCAGATTCAAAACCATCTGTTCCAACCGTTGCCTGTCGCCGTGCACTTTCGGCAGGTCCGGCATGATTTTCACGTCTGTCTGAATGCCGGCGATACTTATCTGATTGCCGATCAGGGCCAGCGTATTTTTTACAACGTCGCCTAAATCCAGGGGTTCCATCTTGTCCTCATTCTCGCGAGTGAAATCCAGCAAGTTATGAACAATCTTCTTTGTCCTGGCTACCTCGTTAACTAGGTCGCCGATCATATCGATTTTTTCTTCATCATTGATATCCTCAAAGTCTTCGAGAAGCACTTGCGCGGTAAGGGAAATGTTGTTAATCGGATTGTTCAATTCGTGCGCG
>CBDUSG010000346.1:0-4506 GCA_965369575.1 uncultured bacterium
GTCGTTTTGTTCGTGCTGATACTTCTGCCGTCGGTGGTGGGGACCATAGTTCAGCAGAACGCCGACGACCCGGCGAACTACGTGAAGGTCTACGGGCCGCTCTGGGATTCCGTTTTCAGGTGGCTGGGTTTTTACGACATTTACCACGACTGGCGGTTCATCATCCTTTTAGCGATGCTCGCGATGAACACGTTTGCGTGCACGGTGAACCGCTTCCGGCCCAAATGGAACAAGGCGGGTATGCTGATGACGCACGCGGGCCTCCTGATGATACTGCTCGGGGCTCTCGTGGGCGCGACATTCGGGGTAAAGGGTTTTCTTCCGATCGGTGAGGGCGAAACGCTGGACAGCTTCAGCGTGGGCCGCGCGACGCGCGATACGGATACTCTGCCTTTCAAGGTAAAGCTGCTGGATTTTATACTGGACATTCATGAGGAGCCGGCGCACAGACTGTATGTGATCGACGTAAAGACGAACGAGCAGCACCGGCGCCGTCTCGACAGGGACAAGCCGACGTCGCTTTTCGAGCCGCGCTGGGCCGGTGTTATGTCTCTTTTCGGCATCAAGCCCGCATCGTCCGCGAGCGTTGAGGTGACACGCTTTTTCTCGAATGCTAACATCACCACCTCGCTGTCGGAGGGCCCCGAGCAGACGGGCATGCAGGCGGTCGAAGTGCTCCTTAAGGGCGGCGCATTGGAGCGGCGCGGCTTTGCAATATCGGGCGCGGACCGACCGTACATTCCCGGCGGCACACATTTGGGCATATACTACGCCAGGCTCGAGTCGTCCGACGAGATCGCGACCGCGCTCGAAAACGCATACGCGTCGACGAAAGAGTCGAGCCATATCGAGGCGAGCATGCCGGATGCGGTACTGACAACTGTTCATCCGGCCGATGTCGGCACGAGCTTCGAGGTCGGCGGCTACAAGGTCGAGGTTTTGAGATACGTGTCCGATTTCGTCATAGTGGAAAATAACCGCGTCGCCTCGCGCTCGAAGTTTCCGCACAACCCGGCGGTGCAGGTGAGGATGACCGATCCCGAGGGCGCTGCGATCGAGCAGTGGCTGTTCGCGAAGTTTCCGTCGATGCACGAGACCGAGGGAGGGCCTCCGCTCAAGCTGAAATTTATGCGGGAAGGCCGGTCCGACCATGCCGTCGATCACGTGTTTATCCTGAACGCGTCCGGGGCGAGCCCCGTCGTGGCGCATGTCAGGAACGGCGAGCTCGTGGCAAGGAGCGAAGTCGAGCCCGGTGGCGCGGTCACGCTTAATGACGCAGGCCTCGATATCGTCATCGAGAAGTTCTATGAGAATGCCAACGTTTTGCGCGAGATAAAAGACGTGGCCGATGCGCCGGGGCAGGCCGCGGTCGAGGTGACGCTCGATCTCGGCGGCGAACCGCACCCTCACGTGCTCTGGGAGGACACGCCCGTGGACATTCCCGGCTACAGGCTGGTGTACGCCCGCGAGGAGCGCATACGCGACTTTTACAGCGTGCTGCAGATAATCGACAAGGGCGAGGTCGTGCTCGAGAAAAAAATCGAAGTCAACGATCCGCTCCGCTACGGCGGCTACGCGCTGTACCAATCCTCCTACGACCGCGAATCATTGAGGTGGAGCGGGCTGCAAGTGAGGACCGACCCCGGCGTGCCGCTGGTTTACGGCGGCTTTTTGATGCAGATACTCGGGATGATGGTCATCTTCTACGTCAACCCTCTAATAAGGAAGGCGAAAAAGGCGCGGGCGTGAGCAAGGGCGCTCGGTCGCATATAAAAAGGAGCAGAGAGCCATGAGCGGCGCACTCGTCAACTATTCGTTTCTGGTATTCATAATCGCATCGTTCACCTATGGGGTGTATAACTTCATAAAAAATGAAAAGACCAGGACGGCGTTCGGCTACGCCGGTTCGGCGCTGATGCTGCTCGGCCTGGCGCTGACGACGGCGGCAATCCTGTTGCGATGGCGCGAGGCGGGCCGCCCGCCTTTCAGCAACATGTACGAATCGCTGATCCTGTTCGCATGGTCGATCGCGCTCATCTACCTCGCGCTCGAACTCGTGTACAAAATAAGAATAGCGGGCGTGGTCGCAGCCGTCCTGACGGTCGTCTCGATAGCGGCGGCGTCGTTTTTCGACACCTCGATAGAGGCTCTCATGCCCGCGCTCCAGAGCAACTGGCTCACCTATCACGTGCTGACCTGCTTCGTCGGCTACGCCGCGTTTGCAGTATCGGCCGCCGCGAGCGTGCTGTACCTGATCCTCAAGGCCAGCGGCAAAGCGTCGCAGGCCAAAGACGGCGAGGGCGCCGCGGGCGAGATTTTCAGGGCGATGCAGTCGTTCAACTTCGAGGCGATACGGTTCGGGTTTCTGTTCCTCGGCGTCGGCATAATCACCGGCGCGGTGTGGGCGAACGAGGCGTGGGGCACCTACTGGAGCTGGGACCCGAAAGAGACGTGGTCGCTGATAACGTGGATAATCTACGCGATCATGATCCACTTCAAATACGTCAGTGGCCGCTTCGGCATCAAAGACATGAACACCTTCAACGCCGTCTTCTCGATCATCGGCTTTTGCGCGGTCATCTTCACCTACTTCGGCGTCAACTTCATCCTCAGCGGCCTCCACTCCTACGCATGACCCGCATCCCGAAATATTCTTTGGGGCAGCGAAATCGAGGAAGGAAAGGAAAAAAAGGATTAAACTCTTTATAACGTCCTAATGATCGGCCCGTCCGGCTCGGGCAAGACGATGCTGGCGCGAAGACTCTCCACGATTTTGCCCGATATGACCCTCGACGAATTCTACGAGACCACCAAGATACACAGCATCAGCAATTCCGGGGACAGGATACTGATTTTCTGGGCGGGTAACAGACAAAACAGGTGTTATGTCCCCGGATTTTTTTTCGCAATAAGCTTCACCTCAGCTCCGGCGAACGGGATAGTTCACTCACCGCCCTTTTGAAAATCCATTCATTATCATCGGGGTTTAGAGTATTTATGCCCGGACCTTTCTGCGCAAGGGCCTGGATACTTGCCGTAAAGAGGAGGCCATGAGTTGCCTGGATTATTTTTGCAGGGAGACATTCGAGTCTTCCGTCAAAATTTACGGGGAATCCAGCATTTAAAAATGAAAATGTTTTCCCCTTCTCTTGTCTCAAGAAGATTTCGGCATGAATTCCCTCAGAAATCGCTTTGTCTCGATTTACAATCTCGATTTCATCATCTTCGTATCGATCTGCAAGTTCAATAAAACCCGCTCGGTTGAATTCAATTGCAGCAGAAGATCCGCTTGCAAGAACAGCTTCATCGGCAAGCAGCTTACGCTGATCGAGATGAAATGAATTATAGCCTGTACACCCCAAGACGATATCATATTCCCGATCATCACGAAGCTGTGGCAACCCTTCACAATTCTTTGAAAGGCGCGAAGCCTTCGCCCGAGCAGAGGCATCTATGTCAACGACATCAATCGTTGCATCAGGACTGATTCGGCATATTTCCCTTGCAGTTGCATTCCCAACCACACCACATCCGATTACTGCGATATGTTTGGCATTAGATATCCGCTCTTCGCCAATCGACCGCCTCATTGCGCGGGAAACTGCAGCTCCGATAAAGGGTCCCTCGAACTTCCGCTTCGTTTTGCATTTGGCAATTGAAACCACTGAAAGCCCACATCGCATAATGACCTCAAGGGCATTATTGCATAAGTAACGGTGGCCCCGAGTTGTTTGCTCTACAACAGATGTGCCAACATAATGCTCCAACTGGCCTGGGGAGTTGGTAATGAGCGAGTTTAAATATCTTGCGAAATAGGCCCCGTCATCAATTACCAACAAGGGGCCAGGATTTTTCCGTTTTGCAAAGAGCTCCATTAGTGATGAAACCCTTCGAGCTTGCGCGGAACCATAATTCGATAGCGGATCATCAAACGGCGCGGTCATTTGGTGCACAGAGAACCCAAGTTCTCCCAACTCCTCAATCACGTCAGGGTTGGAAGAATATGGAATATCAACGAACCATGTTCTATTGGGTTCCAACCCGCTAGCGATCATTGCGTGAAGCCTGCCAATGAATGGTCCTAAATGATGTTGGATAAATAGAACGTCAATGTTGGCAAATGGCTTGGTTCCCCGGAGGCGATGTTGGAGTTCTTCTAATAGCGAAAGATTTTTCAGTGGTGATTCGGGTAATGGAAATAGATCAAAATTTTCTAAGGCCTTTTCAATAACCAGGTCGGATTCCATCATGCCCCCTTAGCCGCCTAACGTCTGGGTTAACTGGCTGGCGCCCCAACTTGCGATCGCGGGAGCGCTAGGGTCAGGGAGCGCTAGGGTCACAGGGAGCGCTAGGGTCAGGTCTTGAATTATCAGGTTTCGCATAAGATTGGGTTCAGATCTTTATTCTTTATTCTCTGTTGCGTTGTCGGGTGATTTCTCTCCCTCGTACTCTTCACTCTAGCCGGACATCATGAATTCCGGAATTCGCACGGCCCATCCAATAATT
>CBDUSG010000347.1:0-4488 GCA_965369575.1 uncultured bacterium
CAGGAAAGAGATGCGAAGCATCTCATGTCGGGGTGTGGGGGGCAACTTGCCCCCCACGTACGAGGTGAGCTTTGAAAGCGATGATTGCGCTTGAGGACGGACGACATTTCGAGGGAACCTCTTTCGGCGCGCGTGGCGAGCGCGCCGGCGAAGTCGTGTTCAACACGAGCATGACGGGCTATCAGGAGATACTCACCGACCCCTCATACAAAGGCCAGATAGTCACCATGACCTACCCGCTCATCGGCAACTACGGCATCAACGAGGAGGACTTCGAGTCGGCCGGGCCTCACGTGGAGGGATTCGTCGTGCGCGAGTGCTGCCGCTATCCCAGCAACTGGCGCTCTCAAAAATCGCTGGCCGAGTTCCTCGCCGAGAACGATGTTTTGGGAATCGAGGGCGTCGACACGCGCGCGCTCACCAGGCACATACGCAACGCCGGCGCGATGAAGGCCGTGCTCTCGACCGAAGACTTCGACGTCGAGAGTCTCGTCGCGAAAGCAAAGGCGTCACCCGGACTGGTAGGCCGCGACCTCGTGAGGGAGGTCACGTGCGCCGAAGAATACCGTATCCCCGCGCGCGGGGAGATCAAATATCGCGTGGTCACCTTCGACTTCGGCATCAAGACCAACATACTGAATAATCTGGCCGAGCGCGGATGCGAGATAACGGTGGTGCCGGCGACGGCAACCGCCGAGCAGGTGCTGGCGCACGAGCCCGACGGCATATTCCTCTCGAACGGGCCGGGCGACCCTCGCGGCGTGCCTCACGTTATCGAGACGATACGGCGGCTGCTCGAGGAGAAGCCGACGTTCGGCATCTGCCTCGGGCATCAGCTGCTCGGGCTTGCGCTCGGCGGCGAAATCCGCAAGCTCAAGTTCGGGCACCACGGCGGCAACCAGCCCATCAAGGACCTCGCGACGGGCAAGGTCGCCATTGCGGCCGAGAACCACGGGTTCGCCATCGTGCGCGAGTCGATTCCGGCCGACGTCGAGGTCACGCACATCAACCTGAACGACGACACGATCGAGGGCATGCGGCACAAAAAGCTTCCGGTTTTCTCGATACAATATCATCCCGAGGCTTCGCCGGGGCCACACGACGCCGTCTATCTGTTCGAGCGGTTCATCGAGGAAATGGAAAAGCGAAGCGGGCGGTAGACACGCAGGGGGCTGCTTGAAGAAATTCAAATTCTGGCTCAACCTCGGCCTTGGAATTTCCGTGGCCGCCTTTTTTCTGTGGCTCTTCTTCAGGAGCATCACCGATTGGGGCGAGATATGGGAGGCCTTGAGGACCGCCAGGTACATCTATCTTTTGCCGACGCTGGTGCTCGTCATGATGCAATATGTCCTGCGCGCCTTCCGCTGGTATTACCTGCTGCACGACCTGAAGAAGATACGCTTCTTCGGGCTGTTCTCGCCGATGATGATCGGTTTCATGGGAAACTGCCTGCTGCCGGCGCGCGCGGGCGAGTTCATCCGCGCCTATCTTCTGTCGGAGAAACAGGGCGTCAAGCTGACGGCCTCGCTCGCCTCTCTGGTGGTCGACCGTATGTTCGACATGTTCGTGCTGCTGATGATCATCGGCGGCGTTCTGCTGTTCTATCCGCTGGACGAGACCGTGCTCAGAGAGGCGACCGGCTATTCGCTCGATCAGGCAAAGCTTTTCCTGGGGGTGTTTGTCACGTCGGTATTCGCGGCGCTCGTCGGGTTTACGGTGTTCGTCTATCATAAGAAGGAGCTGGCGGCGCGGCTCATCGAGAGGATTTTCTTTTTCCTGCCCGGCAGGCTCCGCGAAAAGATAATCGGAATTTTCATGGGACTCACCGAGGGCCTCCATATTTTCAAGAACTGGCGTCATGTGCTGATATCGGTGCTCATAACGTTTGCCCAATGGGGCTGCGGCGCGCTGGCGTTCTATCCGCTCTACTATGCGTTCGGCCTCCAGGACAAGCTTTCGGTGCTTTCCACGACGGTGGTGCTCGGCTCTGCGGCGATCGGAGTGTCGATCCCGACGCCGGGCTACGCGGGGCCGTTCCACTTCTTCGTGCAGATAGGGCTGCAACTGTGCGATTCGTCGATAAGCGACTCGGTCGCGAAAGTGTTCGCGCTCGTGACACACGCCGCCACGTTCTTCCCCGTGATCCTTATCGGAATAGTGTTCGCGATCAAAGAGGGCGTCTCCCTCACCCAGATCGAGGCCGCCCCGGAGCGGATCGAGGAAGCAGCCGAGTGATCCTGCGTGGATGCCGTCATGGCGGCATCGCGGCGAAAAGCAGCGGAGACCGTCGAGCATCGGACCGGTCCGGGAGACCATTTGAATCTTGCTTTATCGGCGACAAACACCCTATGAAGATTGCCCGATATCGAGGTGACAAATGTCACAGACCCCGTATCGCCGCTTTGCAACAATTGATTCAGTGAGGAGAAACGATGGAAATCCCAGACGTGTCCATCCGGGGGATTAGTGTGTCCGGATCAAGGGAGGTGAGGCAATGGCGAGCATGAATCGAAGGGAATTCATCAAGGCTTCGGCGGCGACCGCAGCGATGACGATGGCGGGACTGCCGGCCGAGGCCCTGGCCGATTCCGGCATCGAGTACGGAAGGACGCAGTGCAGGTTCTGCGGAACGGGCTGCACGGTGTTGGCCGGCATACGCGACGGCAAAATCGTCTCGGTCAGGGGTGACGCCAACAGTCCTATAAACTTTGGCCGCGTGTGCATGAAGGGCTATTCGCTTCCGCACATATTGTACGGCGAGGACCGCCTGACAAAGCCCCTCGTGCGCGGGGCGGACGGCGAATACAAAGAGATCGGCTGGGACGAAGCGCTCGATCTGGTCGCCGGCAAGTTCGCCGAATTGATTAAGACTAACGGGGTCGATAGCGTGGCATGGTACGGCTCCGGCCAGAACACCACACAGGAAGCCTTCGCCGCGAACAAGCTGTTCAAGGGAATTATCGGCACGGCCAACGTCGAGGGCAACCCGCGGCTTTGCATGGCCTCGGCTGTGGGCGGCTATTTGAATACCTTCGGCGCCGACGAGCCTGCGGGCTCTTATGACGACTTCGATTCGTCGGACTGCTTCTTTATTATAGGCGCGAATCCCGCCGAGCAGCACCCCATGCTTTTCAGGAGGATCATCGACCGCAAGAGCGCGTATCCCGATCGCGTAAAGGTGATAGTGGCCGATCCGAGGGCCACCCCGACCGCGAAATACGCAGACCTGCACCTCCAATTCAGCCCCGGCTACGACATGCACCTTCTCAACGCAATGGCACACGTCATCGTCGAGGAGGAGATGGTCGACGAGAACCACCTCCGCCACTGCGCCTTCAGAAAGGGACTCAAGACGAAGGGCGATTTCATCGACTTCGACGCCTTCGAGGAGTTCCTGCAAGATTATGAGCCCGAGAAGGTCGCGTCCGATGTCGGCGTGCCCGCGGCCGACATAAGAAAAGCCGCGAGGTGGTTCGGCAGAAAAAATCACGCCGCGCTGAGCATCTGGACCATGGGAATCAACCAGAGAACAAAAGGCGTGCATATCAACTGCCAGGTCAGCAACCTGCATCTGCTGACGGGCAAGATCGGCAAGCCCGGCTGCGACCCGCTGTCGCTCACCGGCCAGCCCAACGCCTGCGGCGGCACCCGCGAGCAGGGCGGCCTCACTAACATTCTGCCCGCGCACCGCGCCGTGGCGAACCCAAAGCATAGGGCCGAGATCGCCGAAATCTGGGGGGTCCCGGTCGAATGGCTGCCGACCAGGCCCACGGGGTCCGCCGTGAACATGTTTACCAGGCTGGGCGATGGGACGATCAAGGCCATCTGGATCAACACGACGAATCCGGGCCAGAGCCTGCCGAACGTTTCCCGTCACCGGAAAGCAATGGATAACGCCTTCACGGTTGTGAGCGATGTCTATCCCACCCGCACGACCGAACTCGCCTCGGTCATACTGCCGTCTTCGATGTGGATCGAGAAAGAAGGCGTGATGGGACAGACCGACAGGCGCTCGCAGATGATTCCCAAGCTGGTCGACCCGCCCGGAGACGCCAGGGCCGACTTCTGGCAGATAAAGGAAGTTGCAAGAAGGATAGCCGAAAAGCTGGGCAGAAAGACCAAATACCGCGTGATCGATCCGGAAACGGGCGCTGTCAAAGAGGTCAAAGAGGTCTACGGCCTCGGATTCGAGACCGAGGAGGCGGCGTGGAATGAGTACCGCCTGTGCACGAAGGGCCAGGACGTCGACCTGTGGGGTGCGACCTACGAAAAACTCAGGGCTCATGCCGGCGGCGTGCAATGGCCGTGCCCGAGCATAAGCCTGAATAATCGCGGGAGCTCAAAGCGATATATAAGCAAAGCGCGCGCCGATAAGGTCTTCGGCAAAACCATCAAACGGTACAGGACCGGCTACGTCACGCTCTTCGACCAGCACATGGAACAAAAAAAGCTTCCCGGCCGGATCAACTACTACGGCCACCATCCCTT
>CBDUSG010000348.1:0-4486 GCA_965369575.1 uncultured bacterium
AAAGAAGCAAAGAGAGAGAAAGTATGAGCTTGACGCTTTGCTGCGCAAAGCGTCAAGCTCTTCCTTAAAGCCGATGATAACTCACTGTTTTTTCGAGATACCTATGCCAGGCGCGTTCGCCGGCACATAAACGGAATCAGCTGTCAATACTCGTCAGGGAAGAGATGCGCAGCATCTCACGTCACCGGCGACTCGCCGGGTCGGCGGCGACTCGCCGGGCCGGCTAACGGGCCGATACGGAAAGACTTGCGAGCGCCTCCGAGGCGAGGTGCATCTCGAGCTGCCGCCGCATCATCTCTAAAAGCTCGGCCGAGCTTTTGCCCACTTCGAATCCGCCCGAGAGCGCATAAATCAGCTCGAACTCTTCGCCGAGCGTCATCCACCGCGCGTCAATTTCGTCGGACATGCTCGCGCGCGGGGTGGATACGGTCCGTGAGCGCGCGATCGTTTGGAATTCGCCGCCGGGACCGAGCAGGCCGATGTCTACGCAGTAGGAAGCGCCAGGCCGGCCGGTCTCGATGTACCAGCTTTCGGCGTCTTCCACGAGCCTGATGTCGAACCAGTCGTGCGCATTGTTCCCGTCGAAAAGCTTGCCTGCGACGGAGTAGACACGCAGCGCGATCTCTGCGCCGGCGCCTTCGGCGCCAAGCTCGCCGCGCGCGCGCTCGATGCCCTCGGCGGTGACCTCCCAGTATGCGAATATCCAATAGGGGTCCCGCACCATCGCTGTGATTCGGTCTTCGCCATATTTCCTTATCGGCTCGGCCGGATGCTCGGCAGGACCCTCTGGCGGCGTCTCGCCGGCCGGCTCGCTTGGGGCGGTCTCGGTGGCGGGCGCCTCAGTGGCAAACTTTGTCTCTTCGACCTTCTGCTGGGCCGCTCTCACGGTCTCGTTTTCGGTGGGCGCGGGACGCGGGCTCGACTCGGACAGCCGCACTATTTCAAGCAGCACTTTTTTCAGCGCTTTCGGGTCGGCCTTTATTCCCCGCGAGGCGAGAATCTGCAGCAATTCCGCCTTCTCTTTCCGCATCAGCGTTTTCTCATCCATCGCTCTTTTCCTCCGTCCGCAAGCGGCGGCGCCGGGTCCGTCGGGGGCTCAAACGAGCCACATCGTAGCCTCGAAATCCTCGCCCGGCACGAGGAATTCGATGTATCCGCTGCGGGGCCATCTTTCTATTTCGATCGGCCCTTTGTAGACCGCGACGTGGAACCTGAACTCGTCATCGGCCTTGAGGCCCAGCTGCGCGAAGTCGAGTGCGAACTCGATTATTTTCTCTGCCCCAATTCTATCACTTGTTCCGATTTCCTTCCAGCCCTCTCCGTCGGCGCTCTCCTCGACACTGAGCCGGCCCCCACCGTCGGGCGAGTCCGGCAGGAGCAGTTGCAGCCGCCGCCTCGGCTCGGTATCGAGGTGCACGGTTATCTGCGCCTCTTTCAGCTCGGCGTCGAGCGGGCTTGCGGTCGTATCGATCCGCATGAAAAGAGTCTCGAGATCGAATCCCCAGTAAAGAGCCGTTATGACCGTCTCGGAGATGTTCATCGCGCCGCCGAACTTGCGCACGTCGAACCTGCCGGCGCCGGTCCATTCGTAAAAATGGGTGACCGCCCCGTCGATATCTGGCCGCAGGAAGGCCGTCGGCTGTTCGGTCGGCCTGGCGGCCCCGATGTTGATGATCGGCTCGTTGAGGTAAGACGGCGCGTCCTCGCCGAGCAGCCTGTACACGCGCATCAGGTACGAGCGAAACAGCCTGTCGAACTCGCTGTCGAACGACGAGCTGAAATCGTCGCCGTACCACCAGAACCAGTCGCTGCCCTCGGCGGTGTATATCGCGTTCCAGGCCTCGTCCCACACCTCGGGCGAGACGTCCGTGCGACGCTTTTGCTCGCTCTCGAGGTGGCGGCGCGTGCGCGCGAGCATGTCCCACGCCCGGTTGTCCTCGCTCCGCCCTATCCAGATGTTGAAGTTGTGGCTGATCCACGAGCCGCTGAAGATGCGGTTGAGGTTCATCCGCGGCGGATACTTTTCGAGGTAGTCGCCGATGGTCGTCGTCTCGAGCCTGTCCGAATCCGACAGCAGCTTATACAATTTCGAGAGGAAATTCCTACCGCCGTCGGGGTAGTGCTCCCACGCGTTTTCGCCGTCGAGGATGATGCTCACAAGATGCTCGCCCGACCTCGCGTCGAGCGCCCGATGTATGTTGTGCAGGTGTCCCACGAGGTCCTCGGCGGCGGCCTGAGGGTCGCTCTTCGAGTAGCTGAACCCGATCAGGTCCGAGAGGCTCTTGTCTCGAAAGACGACGTTGAGGCCGACGCCGTCGAGCTGGATTCGGTACGGCGCGTAGATCAGCTCAGGGCCTCTTTTCTTCCCGATCGTTTTCAGGAGGATTTCCTCGTCGCTCGCGGTCCACTGGATGCCCTCCTCGGCCATGATGCGGGTCGCCTCGGTGCTTACCGAGCCCTCCGACGGCCACATGCCGCGCGGCCTGCGGCCGAAGATACGCTCGTAGTACGCTATCGCTGAGCTGATCTGCCGTCGCGCGTCCTCGGGATTGGCGAGTCGCTCCTTCGGCAGCTTTATCTTGGGCATCGCCTCGCGGGCCGACTCGAAATCGCACAGCAGCGGCAGTATCGGGTGGTAAAACGGGCTGACCGAGACCTCGATGCGCCCCGAGTCCTGGGCCTCGCGGTACTTGGGAAGGAGCGAGCGCATGAGCGCCGTCTGCTTGTCGAGCACGAGATGCTTTTCGTCCTCCGAAAAGCCGCGCTTTTTTTCGATAAGCTCCTGCAGGTCGGGGTCGGCCTCGCGCGCGCAATAGCCGAACCACGTCAGGTTGAACCACACCTGCAGATCGCGTATGTCCTTGGCCGAGAAGGTCTTCTGCCTTTGCGCGAGTTCCTCGCGCGAGACTCGCCGGCCCCGCCTGCCGAGCAGCTCCCGATAGCGCGGATGCGGCAGTACCATCGTGTCCCAGTTGGCGGCGAAGAAGTTTTCCAGCACGAACGCGCGCTCGTCGGCGCTCAGCTCATCTGCGGGCTTGCGCGAGATTTCGAGGAAAACGTCGGTCGCCTCGCCGCTGGCGTATTCCTCGATCTGCGACATCATCGACGGAACCAGGTTGAACGTCTGGCGCGTTTCGGGGAATCCGTCGAGAATCGACAGCATGTCGTTGTAGCCCTTGATCGAGTGCAGCCGCACCCACGGCAGGATATACTCGCCCGAGAGCGGGTCCTTGTACATCGGCTGATGCATGTGCCAGAAAAACGCTACGAAAAGCTTGTTCATGGGCTAAAAACCCTCTGAATGATCCTGCATGCGGCCAGTGGCCGCCGACATGAGATGCTCCGCATCTCTTCCATGACGAAGGGCGAGAACCTATCGCTCCGGCGCTGCACGTGGGGCGAGTCGCCACTGACATGAGATGTTGCGCTGCAGTCATCTGAAATATGTTCAATATTCCTGCGCGCCAGTGTCATTCCCGCTCCCTTTCTGTCATTCCCGCGAAAGCGGGAATCCATTGACACAGCATGCAATATACGGGCGCCACGACACTAACCATAGATCGTGGCGCATTTCGGCCGCAGATTCAATCGGGGAAACACCGATATTGCCTTTCGAAAAACCTTACTCCATGCCCGCCCCGCATGTCAACATGCATCGATGGGGCCGCGGCGCCGCAGCCTTCCAATCGCATGGCATATAGAGAAAGAACAAGGAACCACGAAGAAACGAACAAGAAAAGCGAAATAGACCACGAATTACACGAATTACACGAATTTCCGGCGAGTCGCCGCAGACGTTTTTTCCGCGCCGCCGCGGGATAAAAAGAATATGTAACCACGAAGACACAAAGGCACAAAGAGATATCTCAAACGCATTTTTCGGCTTTGTGTCTTTGTGCCTTTGTGGTTGATCGGGTGGATGTTTTCTTGTGTTTTTTCATTTCTTTGTCGCTTCCTCGACGATGCCGATCTCGTCGTCCGTCAGCCCGTAAAGCTCATACACCAGCGCATCGATTTGGCATTGACTTTTTGGGAATCATGTGATATTATATAAGTAATCCAGGCAACTGGAGGTGGATAGTCCGTGAAGGACTAGCGTAAAAGAGGCCTCGAAAGGGGTCTTTTTTATTTGGGAAACAGCACTTTTCCGTATCCTTCCACGTTTCCGCTATAGAGATGCCTGTTATACTTCGTTTCTATCGCCCGGGCGATTTTGCTTCCAAAAAGGCCCGGGGGCCCCGGTAGCCTTCCGTTTTCGAATAGAATCTTCTGTCTCACGGGGTGAGCCAATTGGTCTGCAAGTTGCAGTCCTGCTGTATTGGCATCTTTTTTCTTTAGCTTCGCTTCCTTGCTGCTCAAAGCCCGCCCGAAAAATTCCGCTTTATGGTACATATCTCCGTGTGTATAGATATGACTGTATGCGTTTTTTAGCATCTTATCCTCGCGTCCGCCGCGACTTTACGCTAATATGTCACCGCTTCTGTTA
>CBDUSG010000349.1:0-4453 GCA_965369575.1 uncultured bacterium
CGACGGGTTGCTCGGTGTGGCGGCCGGCGGGCAGGTCCATCAGAACTTCCAGCTCGACCGGGCTTTTTTCGGACGCTCCGCCCGTGTCCCCGGCGCGGACGGCGTAACCGTCCATGGCCGAGTTGTCGAACGGCGGAATCCGCTCGGCGGCGGCAAGGTCCTCTGCGGCGACGAGACCGAGCGCATCCAATATCGGCATCTCGACCGGCTCGAGCGCCGAGACCGAGTCCAAAACTATTTTACGGGCATCTTCGAAGCTGACCATGGTGAAGTCGCAAAAATATACCCTCTCCGAGGGGTGTCAAGAGGGCGCCGAAAAACATCGTAAAAGACGGCTTGGGGTCTTTTTTGTCCTGTTGAGTTTACAGGGAAATAATACCAGATTTTGCCCCGCCAGTCAAGGAGCGAGCCCTGTCGAGGCATATGCCTGCACAGCGGGCGCCAGGCATTCTGAATCGCGGATGCGCGGCGCATGGAAACTCGCTGCGGCGTGTCGCCGCCGACATGAGATGCTGCGCATCTCTTCTTTTACACTGACTGCATCGGTCTGTGGAAAAGACCTTGTTTCATGACCGGCCTTACCGATTCAGTCTCAGTGAGAACCTGTCCCATGCGACTGCCACATTGCCAACACAAGGATACGAAGTATCCGCTGTCAGCGGCCACTGGCCGCCGCCGCCGACATGAGATACTTCGTATCTCTTTCCTGAAGAGCTTTGACAGCCTAATCCGCTTCTGTTCGAGTGAGCGCACTTGGCATCAGCTTGTGAAAAAAAAGCTCTTTCACAACCGGTTTTACTGATTCAGTTTCAGCGAGAACCCGTCATGGGCGCGTACCACATAGCTAAGGCAAGGATACGAAGTATCCGTGGGAGGGGGCCCTGCCCTCCGACACTAAAACGTGACGCTGAGGACCTGGTAGCGCAGCGTCCCGGCCGGGACCTGTATCTCGGCTACTTCTCCGGCCGCAAGGCCCAAAAGCGCCTTGCCCACGGGCGAGGCGAGCGAGATCTTGCCCGAGGCGGCGTCGGCCTCGTCGGCGCTGACGAGGTGGTATTCAAACTCGTCGCCGCGGCCGAGGTCTTTAAGCTTTACGCAGCAGCCGAGGTATGCCTTGCCGTCGCCGGACGCGCCGGGCTCGAAGATGCGAGCGTGCGCGAGTTTACGCTCCAGGGTGGCGATCCGGCCCTCCAGCATCCCCTGCTGATTCTTGGCGGCATCGTATTCGGCGTTTTCGCGCAGGTCTCCGTGCGCCCTGGCCCGTTCGAGCATGCGGGCTACCTCCGGCCGTTTGACTTTTTTAAACACATCCACCGCGGCCCTGAGCCTTTCATAACCTTCCTGAGTGAGCCATTCGATGTCGGACATGATAACATCCCCCCGGGGAAATAATACTGACCGAATTGAGCATTGTCAAGGGCGTTTTGCCGGCGGGCATCACGTCAGGATGCGACGGCGTGCTTGACATGCGCATCGCTATCGAATATATTGGAGCCTGGAGATTCCGACCGATGGCGGAAATAATCGAAAAGGTCAAGCGTTACAAGTCGGAGATACAGTTGGCGGCGCTCTACGTCTATGTCGCCATCCTGGCAGTGGCCACGCTGAAGGAGCTGGGAGTCATCTGAAGACCGTCACACGTTCAGGCTCTCGACGATCTCTTCCAGTTTGCGCACCGTGCTCGAGGTCTCGGGCAATTCAACGAGCGGCTTTCCGCTGCCGTCGAACTCGCGCACGAGCTCTTCCTCCTGAATGATCCCTATCAGTGGAACGCCTATTTCTTCGATCCGTTTTTCGACCTCCGGCGAAAGCCCGTTGTATGCGCGATTTATGAGCAGGTGCATCGTTCCGACCGAAAGCTTGAGCTGTTTAACGAGTTCCTGTATGCGATCGGCGGCCAGCAGCCCGCGCAGAGTCGGATTTGAAACGATGAGCAGGTGGTCCATCGAGGTCGTGATTCGCCGGCTCATATGCTCCATGCCGGCCTCGTTGTCTATGATTATGCGCGGATACTGTTTGCCGATCATTTTGAGCACGTCGCGCAGCACGTTGTTGGCGAAGCAGTAGCATCCCGGTCCCTCCGGGCGTCCCATGACGATGAGGTCGAAGCCGTCGGCCTCGATCATGCATTCGTTCACTTTCAGCTCGAGGTATTCGTGCTTGGCCATTCCGCCGGGCATCGCGCCCGAGCGCTCGGACATCTCCTCGCGTATCGTGCCGATGGTATCGCCGACCTCGAGCCCGAGCACTTCGTTTAGATTAGAATTCGGATCGGCGTCGACGACAAGGATCGGAGTGCTGCCTTTTTTTACCATGCTTCGCACGAGCAGCGAGGAGATGGTCGTCTTTCCAACTCCGCCTTTGCCGGTCACGGCTATCAGTTTTCCCATCTATGTCTCCCTTCATTATGGCTTGAATTTTCTGCTTTCGGACGCCGCGCCAGGGGGGGAGCGGCAAAGCGCCTCAAGCAGCGGTGCTGCCCGATCCTATAAGCTCGATAACCTTGTTCTTGATCGACTCCATTTCCTTAAAAAAAGGCGCCTTGTTGTCTTTGTAATGATCGTACGGCGCCTTGCCCTCGCGATCGAGTCTCATGAGTTCCCTGTCGAAAGGCGTGCATCCGAGTATTTTATCCTCGGGGAAGTTCTCGATGAGCAGTTCGACGTCGGCGTCGTCGACGACCTTGTTCATGAGGAGCCGGATGGTCTGCACGCCGAGGTCGTTCGCCAGCTTGACTATCGTGTTTGCGGTTTCGATGCTCCGTCTTCCGGGCTCGACAACGATGATGAGCGCGTCGACGGCGCGGGCGGTTCCCCTGCCGAGGTGTTCGAGGCCGGCCTCCATGTCGAGGATAACCGTTTCGTCCCGATACTCGAGCACCTCGTCCAGGAATCGACGGAGAACGACGTTTTCGGGGCAAAGGCATCCCGCGCCGCCGGTATCGAGCGTGCCCATGACGAGAAATTTCACTCCGTGAACGTCCCGGCTGAATTTTTCGGGGATATCATCCACTTTCGGGTTGAGCTGGAACATGACGCCGTAGCCCTCACCCGCACCGGTACGCTCGCGGATGAAGTCTTTCATGTCGGCTATCGGGGTGATCTCGCGCGCGATTTCGTGCGCACAACCCAATGCAGACGCCAGATTTGCATCGGCGTCCGCGTCGATGGCCATCACTTCGTAACCGTCGTCGGCCAGCATTCTTGCGAGCATGCCGGCTATTGTGGTTTTGCCGACGCCGCCTTTTCCTGCAATCGCTATTTTCATTGAACTCCCACCGTGAGCATGCATTGATTTTATCGGAATCGCTTCTCCCTCCAAAAGTATAGCAATCCCGGAGAAATCATGTCAACGCGGTTTCCGCGGCATTCAGGATCGAGCGTCCGAACCCGGTCTTTTGATCGCCGGAAGCAAATCCGCAGCGACGGATGTTGTGCTATACTGTTGCCGTTCGGGGTGATGCTGGACGTACGACAGGGAATCCATTCAGAATAAGTAAGGAGCGCGATATGATATCAAAGGGCGATTTTGTGAAATTGCGATTTACGCTGGCCGGCGGTTCGGACTCGGGCGACCTGCGGGAGATGGTGATTTTCGGCAAGATGATGAACTACGCCGACGAGCAGGAAATCTATATCTTCGAGCCGAAAACGATTGTCCTGCCCAAGGATCAGGTGGTCGAGGCCGACGAGCTGTCCCGAGATTTCGACTTTGAAAACATCGCGGACGAAATAAGCTTGATCGAGAGGCAGACCAAGCGTGAGCTGGCGCCCGACATAAGGGATATCCGGATTTCCCGGGAAGAATAGTGTCGTTTCAACCGTGAAATGTCGGTCTCAGAGTCCCGCAAACGGTTGACCCGACACTAGCTGAACAGCGTCTTGTTTGAGGCCAGCCTCCGAGCGGCGGCCGGTGTGATGACGACTTGCTGTACGAGGCTCATGAGGTGTTCGTCCAGCATCTGCATCCCGTGCTTCTTTCCGATCTCCATAAGCGAGACCATCTGCTCGATTTTTCCCTCCCTGATGGTATTCGAGATGGCCGAGGTGCCGACGAGTATCTCGGCCACTGCCACGCGTCCCTTGCCGTCAGCCGTTTTGACAAGCTGCTGCGCCACCACGCCCGTAAGCGCCTCGGACAAAAGGGCTCGGATTCGGTTGCGCTCGTCGAAGGGGAATACGTCGATGATCCTGTTGATCGTTTTCGCGGCGCTTGTCGTATGGAGAGTTCCGAAGACCAGCGCGCCCATCTCGGCTGTAGTGAGTGCCATCGAAATGGTCGCGAGGTCCCGCATCTCAGCGACAAGTACTATATCGGGGTCCTGCCTCACGGCGGCGCGCAGGGCGCTTTCGAAACTGTGCGTATGCGGGCCGACTTCGCGCTGTGTGATCAGCGACATGCGATTTTGATGCACGTATTCGATCGGCTCCTCGATGGTCACGATATGTGTCGC
>CBDUSG010000350.1:0-4433 GCA_965369575.1 uncultured bacterium
CTTATCTTCAGGCTCGATTTCAATCCGCTGGTCGTTAAGCCACCAGAGCGCCGTGGCGTGTGTGGGGTCCTCCTGCAGCCAGTTCTGGACAATCCGTCCCAACATCTTCTTGTATTCTGGTATATTCTGGCAATGTGCCAGGACATGCTGGGAAGTTTTGAGGATATCCTCCAAGTCTTGCTCTAATTTCTCAGTCAAGCTCCCCTTGCCTTTGAGGGCCTCGAGGTATTTTAGATACTCCTCTGCCTTCTTGACTTCCTCCTCTTCCGGCAGACGAGACAGAGTTTCCTTTAAAGCCTCGAGGGCATCACGCAGAGCCTCCAATTGAAGGATTTCTGGATCTGAGGTATCGCCTGAGGGAGGCAGTTCGTCAATTGTGTGCTTGATGGCCTGAACTATGCCCTCGATGTCCTCGCAGGCATTCCGCCTTCTGCGCTCGATACCGTCCAAGCAATCCAGAAACACGTCAAAGTTGGCCGGGTAAAAGATTCGTCTGATGTGGTCCAGCAATAATCCGACCTGTTTGTGATATTCGGGCACTCCGAGGAGCGGTCGAATCCACGAATAAAAGGCCTTGGCATGAACATCATTGAACTCACGCTCCCATTTGGCTTCATCGCTGTAGTGGGGGTCCGTGAGGCTTTGGATGAGAGGCGAAGAGGAGATGTCCTCCGTTTCAGGATCATGTGTCTCTAAGTAAAGCCACTTGTGGGGTAGCAGCTCAGACGCTTTCTGCTGAGCGTCTACTAAAAGCTCTTTGGCCTCCCTATTCTTGCGATCGGCCAGCTTCTTCAGTCCATCCGCATTGTCGGGCAGAGGAAGGGATGTCGTCAGAAGTTTCCCTTCCAATTCCTTAATCTTCCTCCTAATCTTTTCGATCTCGTTTGGGGTTCCCCCCTCTGCAATCCTCGAGCCCGACTGCAGCGACCACGGCTGCGCACCTACAGCGCGCGTCCCGAGGCGCTCTTCTCTTTGCTCCCGCAGATCATCCATCAAGCCTCCCAGCTCTCGCAGATTTTTAGCTTCTTGCATGAGTTCCGCGGGTTCCCGCGCTTTATGCTGGGCCAGTTCCAGGTGCGCCTCTTGCCAATTCGGATCGAGGAAAATTACCTCTTCGAAGAGACTAGTCCGCTTTTCGAAATCTTCCCAATCTCCATAGACCTGGGCCAGGCGATAATGAGACATTACTTCGTTCTTGTTCCTCTTGATGCTCTGATTGAAAGCCCAGATAGCCTGCTCCCGAATTTTCGGGTCGAGGGAATGTGTGTTGTAATGAAAGCGGCACGCTTCTCCGTACTCCCCGAGAACGAACGCACAGACAGCATTACGCGCGTACGCGTTCTTCTCGTTTGATTGCTGTTCATTGTCTTTCTCGAGCACCCTTTTGCAGTACCGCTTGTACCTACGCAACAGGTCGTCCGCCATCTGCCGAAAGATGTAGGCGGCGATGTCGACATCGTGGGTTAATCTGTGTGCGTGAACTCCGTCTTCCGCTTTAATGAGATGCTTGTAGGCCTGCTCGAACTCGCCCCACTCCGCGCAGATGCGCGCGAGCCCGTAGTTGTGCTCGGCCACCACGGTCTCAGGAGCCAGGTCTTTGTAGTGCAGCGCATCGTGAAAAAGATTTTTTGCTTCCTTGAGATTCTGTTTTTCTCCAAGCACCCAGAATACAAACGCCGCATTTGCGGCGGCTGCGATGTTGCCCGGATTGAGGCGCAGCACATCTTGGTATCCATTGATGACCATATCGGCCTCACAAAGCGCCCGGGTGGGAGTCGGTCCGGAGCGCCACGTCATCTCGCGCTCGAATGCTGTCGAGAACTGGGCTACCTCCAGGTGCGGGTCTCGTTCGACGGCGCGAAGCAGTGTCTCGTATTTTGTCCGCGGCACCGAAGGAAGATAGCTTTTTGCCAGCAGGTAGATCGGGGAAGTAGTCGCGCGCTCCGGAACGAGCTTTTCGGCCTTATTCAGATGCATACGGGCATCGTCTTGGTCGCCGAGGAGCGACATGACAAGCGCATTGGTGACATGAGCGTCAAAGAGACATTTTTCGTAGCCTGGAGTACCCCGAGGTAAGCGCTCGAGAGAGACGAGCGTCCTCTCCGCGAAAGGGCGCGCCTGAAATATTGGGACTCGCTGTTGGCCGACCAGCGACGACAGCAGGCGACGAAAAACCAGCATGTTTGCACAGCCCAGTTTCGCTCGCGCTGCAAGGATGTCAGACTTAGCTGCTCCAGGCCTATAACGGGCAAATAATCGACGCAGTTTCCCGGCCCAAAGGTGACCCAGTGTGCTGACCTCCCAATCGAAAATCGAGCGGGGAACGTCTGCGACAAGGGGATTGAATGGTTCGAAGTAAAGCACAGCCTTCAGATAAAGCTTGTTGGCTTCGTCGTAGGCTCGGAGTGTATTCGAGCGGGCGTAGTCTTCGGCTTCGTGGTAATAGGCGACGGCCTTGTGATGGCGTGTGGGAAGCAGCTCGATCTTGCGCTCCACATCCTTGCTGATCTGTTCATAGATCTCATTGACGACGCTGAAATATACTTGCTCGACCAATTGGTTGTAATCCGAGTCGGATAGCTTCGAGTCGCCTCCGCGCACCGGGAAGTCGACCGGGCGAGCGAGCTTTTCGGGGCTCCGCTCGGGCCCAATGCGAACGCGTGGCATCACGACCACCTCCCAGTTGCTGGGCGATCCGTGCGGAGCCTTGCGCACCAGGTAGTCTCCGTCGATGTGGATGTGCTGATCCGTTGGGCGGCCTGTTCCTCCGTCGGCCTCCTCCGCGGGCTGTTTTGCCGGTCCCGCCTCGCGAGAGAACATGAGCCGCTTGACTCGCAGGTTCAGACGCCGGGCGAGATCGTGCGGAAGCCAAGCTATCTTCTCATCCACCGGCGTCGCTGGTTCGTCTTCTTCAGATTTGACTGCGGAAAAGTCGCCCAGGGAGCATGTGTAGCGAATTGAGTAACGTGACTCCTTGAGCCAGTACGTGAGCCAGGCGGCCAGGAAGAGCAGCACGAAACCGGTCGCGAGCACAAGCAACCAGTGGAAATCCAGCTTTAGGAGCACTACGAACAAGCCTGCTTCCTCGAGCCCGCGCAGGACCGTGAACAACGAGGCGAGTGCGGCGAGCACTCCGCCGAGCAAGCCGAACCGACTGAGATTGCGACGCCTTCGAAGGCCGGCCTCAAGGCCCTCGATCTTCTCGAGGAGATCGGAAGGAGGAATGAGACTAGTGCTCTGTAACATTAGTTTCTGATACTATAATAATGTCTGTCAAGTTTCTCGCGGGCATGGTTCTTTGTGAATTGCCATTTGGCGGTTGCTTTCTGATGATTGCGTTCATTGGCCCAGGCATGTACTTGTTTCGATAAGGTTTTGACATCGCCAAGTCGGCGGTCAAGACATTGCTTTGAAAGGGCGGACAAATCAATCTCCGCCATGTTCAGCCAGCTGGCCTTCTTGGGTGTATAGACCATCTGGAAACGTTGCGATAAGCGGAACGCAGTTTCAGATGGAAACGTTTCATAAAACGAAGAAGGGTTGTGCGTATTCAGATTGTCCTGCACTAAGATGATCTTTTCAGCGTCTGGGTACGCTGCTTGAAGCTTTTTCATAAAGTGCGCATAATCCTTTTTGGTTCTTTGTTCTTTGACTTCAATGATGCGTCTGCCGGCTAAGGGCTCAAAAGCTATCATTATGCAGCAGGTTCCATTTCGCCTGTAATGATAATCCTGGCGCTCAGCGCGTCCCGGTTTCATCGGGATCGGCGCGACAACGTCACCGATCAATTGGCACGGCCGTTCATCAAAACAGATTACCGGCAAACGAGGGTCATACACTCGCTCATAGATATCCAGAACCTCTTCCATATGCCAAATGAACGCCGAGGTGATCTTGCCTATGCACCAATGCTTCTTCAGGTGTGGCTTGAGTTCGTTTTTTTTAGAATCCTCTTTACTGTTTGGTGTGAAATGGTATCAACCAATTCCAGTTCAACGACTCTATCAGCTATGAGACGCAAGGTCCAGCGGCTTCGGCCCTCCGGCGGATCCGAACAGGCTAAAGCCGTAATTTTGGCCTTTTGGCGACCGCTGATTCTCTGCGGCGC
Source organism: uncultured bacterium (assembly GCA_965369575.1). GTDB lineage: Bacteria > Abyssobacteria > SURF-5 > SURF-5 > SURF-5 > CBDUSG01. The sequence continues at coordinate 4,109 of CBDUSG010000350.1, forward strand.
CCCTGATCGTGACTGCTCATTGATCGCCGCTTCCAGGCCGCTTTGGACATATCTGGAGCGAACCTGGCGAACGGTGTTGCGGGCAACGCGCAACGACTCTATTATCTGTGTGTCTGTTTTCCCTTCATTGGCCAATAGCAATATGCGACAACGCGTTATCTTACGGGCTTTTTCGGTGCCTTTGCTTATGAGTTGTTCTAATATCTTTCGCTCTTTTGGTTTCAACTTAACCGGTTTTTTTACTCTCATAGACACCACCTCCTGTTTGGAGGTAGTATCTCACAAATATCAACATTTGTCAAGAATTTATGTTACAGAGTACTAG
>CBDUSG010000351.1:0-4432 GCA_965369575.1 uncultured bacterium
CGTCTTTACCTCTGCCCTCTTGAACTCCACTGCGAGTTCTTTGGATTTGCTTGTCTCGACGAAGTTTGAGTCCAACGCGGTCACGGCATAGTAGTAGGTCTTTCCTTCTTCGGCGGACTGGTCGATGTGCTTGATGTCCTGCACCGAGGACAACATCGCGTATCCCTTGCCCGATTCGTCGCTGCGGTATAGGTTGTATGCGAGAACGGTGCCCTTGGGCCTTGTCCACACCAGGGCGATGCCGTCTTCGGTGAAACGATGCGCCAGGCCCGTCGGCGGCTGAACGACTATCTGCCCGACGGTTTTTATCGTAATGACTTTCTCCTGGCTTTTTGCGCCCTCTGCGCCGCCTGCGACGGCCGCTATCCGGTACTTGTTGTCTCCGCCCTGCGGCTCCGTGTCGATGAAGTTCGTCGACGCGGGGCTGGCGATCACCTCGCCGTTGCGGTATACGTTATAGCTTTCGGCGCCGGGAACCGGCATCCACATGAGGAGCACCCTGTTGCCCATCGGTCTGGGAAAGCCGGGCCCCCAGTTAGGCGCGGCCAGCTGCTGGGCAAGCGCGCCGCCCGCCGCCAGGGCGACGAGCGCCAGGGCCAGCAGGAAGAAGCTCATGGTTTTATACGGCAATTGCTTGTACAACATCCTAAGGTTACCTCCTCGATGGTTTGTCTTCGTCTCGGACAGATATTGATGCCCCGCGCTTATGCCCGTCGGGAAGGGCAATTTCGCTTATGACGCGTTCACCTCCCGATGGAGCCTCAATGCGCCGAGGACGAGGGCGGTGCGTCGCTCTCGAGCCCCGACATCAACTGGCTGATATATTCGCTGATCAACTCCTTATCTTTTTTGGTGAAACCGATGTGGAACAATTTCACCTTCCCGCTTGGGTCCACGATGATAGTGGTGGGCAGCGTGCTGATGCCGTACATGCGGCGAATTTCCGAGCGGGCGTCGTGGATGATGGGATAAGGAATCCGGCGTTCGTATCCTTCCACGAACTTGTTCAGCCTGCGAGCGTTGAAATGGCTGTCCAGGCTGATGCCGAATACTTCCAGCCCCCTGTCATTATAGGTATCGTAAAGCTCTATGAGGCCCGGCATCTGCTCGACGCAGGGAGCGCAGTAAATAGACCAGAAATCAAGCAAGATGACTTTGCGACCCAGATAATTCGAGAGGTTGACCTCGTTGCCCTTCAGGTCCGGCATCACGAATGGGGGCAGCGCGTCGCCCTGATCGACCTTTTGGCCGGCGCTGAAAAGGGAGGCCGCGCCCGTGCGCGCCGGGACGACCGTCAGCAGGGCCACCAATATGATTGCGAAAACGATGTGGGCCTTTCTCGTATTCATGTCGTCTCATCCACCTTGCTTAACTTTCCGCCCCGTTTTTTCCGACCCGCGCGCATGACTGCCGGCCGGCGCCTTTCATTTCAATTGAGAACCGCCTTGATGGCATTCTCGAGTTCGATTTCGTCCCCCGGGAGATAGTCGATGTGCAAGTAGCGTATGACCCCATCTTTGTCGATAACCGCCGTCAGCGGGGCCACGGTCAGATAGTAGGCGTCGATGATCGCGAAATCCTCGTCGAGCAGCAGCGGATATGTCACGTTGAGACTCACTCCGCCTAGTTGCTTGCGCAGGCTTTTTCGGATGATGTCAGGGCCCACGCCGTCGACATTCACACCCAGCATCTCGACGCCCTGGCTCTTGTAACGGCTATAGATATCTTCGAGCTTGGGCATTTCTTGAAGACACGGCAGGCACCTGACTCCCCAGAAGTTCAAAACGACGACTTTTTTCCCAATGTAGTCCGAGAGGGTAACGCGTTCGCCGCTGATTGTCTTAGCCATGAAGTCGGGCGCTTTGACTCCGACTGCCACGCCCTGCGGCTGCTGGGGTACGAGGGATGTGACGGCCTGGACGCGAGGCGGCGGAAGCTGCTCGAGCATCTCTTTTACGATGCTCTCGATCATATAAGCGGTATCGGCGCCCTCGTCGTCGGAGATATAGCCCTCGGTATCCAATATGACTTTTTCGCCCGCACCGTCGAGGGCCCTGATGCGTACGTGGATGGTCTTGCTCGAGATCACCTCGGGCGGATCATATCTGATCGTTTCCTTCGTTCCGTACGAGGTCTCGCGTACCCGAACGCGCTCTTCGCCCCGGGTGACCCATGAATCGTGCTCGATCCTTACAACATAACCGTATATGAGGGCGTCGGCGCCCAGCTTGGCGCCCTTGTCGGAGACTCCGACCTCGTCGGAGGCGAAGCCCTTGTCTACTCTGAAGCCCTTTTCTCTCAGTCTCGAGACCAGCGTCCGCGAGACGACGTCGCTATTTCTGAGGTCGCCGACCTCGACCGCGCCGAAGCTTTCGACACCCAGAGCAGAATCATTCCTGATAGAAGTCCGTATCGTGGTGGCACATGAGTTGGCGAGCAGCAATGTTATCGACACCAACGCGACGAGGCTGACCGTTCTGATTCTTGCCGTCCCTATGCGACGGGGAATCGGAGCGGCCTCGCCGGGACGTGTAGCCACGCGAAAGTGATCTGCGCCGGGTCGAAAGTTCCGGGTTGACTCTCTTTTTCTGTCGGAGAGCGTCATCTTTGCCGGTATCCTCAAAATGTTTTGCAGAGGATCAGGTTCGGGAATCCCGCCGTTCCAGGCCCTCAACCTCCCGACGCTTCATGCGCCTGCCGTCCAGGTCCGTGCTATCCGGAACGAAGGCATCGAGTAGGGCATTTACCCCATGCGACGGGGTCAAATGCCCCACTCTCTGCCCGAGACGCTGAGGAAACTTCCTTTTGAGGAAGCAGGGCGGTAACCAGGGCGATTACATCTATCCATATATTCCAAAAGGACTTACATTCGCCCACAGCCGTCTTTCTCCGAATAATTCCCAACCAGAAACCACTTTTAGCCAAGTGTTCTGAGAACAGTAACGAGCAATACGCATGCCAAAGTCGCAACGGGCGGCACAGGGGTTTTTCGGTTCCTCGAAAGTTGCTCCGGCGAATTCGGCAAACAGTCGCGGCGACGATTCAAGCCGTTACTATCATAGGGTTTATGATGACACCGGCTCAGAGGCTCATGATTTCGGCGACGTGCTTGCTCTTGCGACTCCTCATCATGCCGTTATGCCACACACGGCATCGGGCCGCACCGCACATGCATGCGCTTTTCTCGTTAGTCTGCCGCTGAGATTCATTTAGAATCACTGGCGGCCAATTTTCTGAGGCGTTCGAGGAGGTCCTGCGCCGTTTCCCTCGCCTTGAGACTGCCAAAGGAAACAGCCAGAGACAGATCGACGCCTTCAAGCCCTTTTTCCTTAAACCTGAAGGCTGCGACATTCCGTTTCAACTCATCGGCAATCTTTCCGGCGCGATCTTCCGGGCCGGGATAGAGCCCTACAATGAATTCTCCTCCTCCGAACCTGGCTCCCTTCTCCTTTTCGCCTAGCGACGATGCGATTATCTGCCCCAGCCGCCTCAGAACGATGTTTCCCGCTGCATAGCCGAACCTTTTATTGATCTTCTTCAGATGATGGACCTGGGCCAGAACGACGGAAAGCGGCCTGTTTTCGCGTCGGCTTGAGACCACTTCTCCTTCCAGCCACTCCGCAAATTAGGTCTGGTTGAACAATCCGGTGAGTGAATCGGTCGCGGCAAGATCGGTCGCGTAGTTTTGCAATTCGGTATGCAGCCGCGCACTCTCGATGGCCAGCCCGACACGGTCGGCAAATATCACCAGGGTATCGATGTCCTCTTCCCTGATCGGTTTTCTGCTGCTTGGATTGTCCACCGTCACTGCGCCGATGCTTTTGCCTTCCGCGACAAGGGGTACAACGGCGAATTCGCGAACCCCGAGGGCCTTCGTCCGATTTTTATTGACCATATCGTTTGTCAGGGCGTTATGGATAACGTATGGGCGCTGTTCCACGATAGCCCTTTCAAGCATGCCGTTTTCCTTGTCTATCTTCAAGCTGCGAACTTCTTTGGGCATGCTTTCCGGGGCAAGCAACTCGCCGTCGACGAGGGCCATCTTCAGGTCGGCGCCATATCCCTCCGCGTCGACGAGATGCAGGATAACCCTGTCGTATCCAAGCGCCTCGGCAATGCACACGATTGTCTCCTCAAGCATCTTCTCGACAGGCAGTATCTGTTGTATCGATCTGCTGGCCTTGTGCAGCGTCGAGAGCTTCCTGACCGAATCGGTCAGCCTGGTGTTGAGCTCCTCGACGTCCCGGTAGTATGGCTCGATGATCTTGCGGATGGCGAGCCATGAGAAGGAAGAGACCATGATGATACTGATAAGGCAGACAATCACGATGTACTTCTTGATGTTCTCCAACTCCGAGTAAGCCATGCCGATGGGTTTTTCGATGCCGAGCAGCCATCCGCTCTCGGGAATCACCTTGAAGGCGACGGTCCT
>CBDUSG010000352.1:0-4430 GCA_965369575.1 uncultured bacterium
TGGACTACGGCAAATGGCAGGGCCTCTCCGCTACAGAGGTGGGCGAAAGATTTGCCGAGATTTACACGAGATGGCGCGCGCGCCCCCATCACACCAAGTTTCCGGGCGGCGAGAGCCTTTCGGCGGTGAGGAAACGCTCGCTCGCATCGCTTGAGCGCATGCGGGCCGAGCATCCGGACGGTGTGATTTTCGTCGTCGCGCATCGCGTGGTGACCAAAGTCATTATATGTGCGGCGCTGGGACTCGGCAATGCCGCATTCTGGCGGATACGACAGGACAACTGCGCATACAACGTCATCGAGCTGACCGAAAACGGCGCGGTCGTCGCCGCGATGAACGACACTTGCCACATGAGCGCGGCGGGCATCGCGCCGACGCTTGCGGATTTCTGAGCCGGTCTAGTGTCGTGTCAACCGTATATTGTCCGGTCTCAGAGTCCCGCAAGTTGTCCAAGGCAAGGCGCAGCCATGTCGCAAGATCGGCATCGTGCGGCAGGCGCTGTAAAAAGGCGCGTCCCGGGTCGAGACGGCCCGGTGTAGTAGGATTTTCGTGCCCACGGCTTCATTTCCTTTGTATTCGGGACACGCAAGATGTTCAGAGGCGGCGGGAGCGGAGGCGCTTGCATAGGGCGAGTGCAACCGCCGGCGTCGCGAAAAATATTCATGACGGGACGGCAAAATGGCGCCGACACAAAGCCGGAGCGGTCAGGATCGCATCGGCTCTATGCCCCCCAGTGTTTTGAAGCCTTTCATGTCCGCCTTGTCCAGAATCTCGAGATTCAGCAAGTTTTCGCGCTCGACGAGCATGGAAATCGTATTTCCCGTCTGATCGGCGGGGAAGAAGTAGAACCTGGAACTCGTCGAGTCGTAGGTCTGCGCGGTGAGTCCCACGATCTCCTCCCCATCGTGAAACGTCAGTCGCATACAAAGCCCCTGGATCTGCGTCTCGGGAGACTCGAGGTGTTTGCCGATCTGGCCGTCGAAGTCCCTGACGAAGTAGACCGCCTTCAGATCCGAAAATGAGGTGAAAGTCTCCTCGGTCGAGCCGGGCAGGGCGTCGCGGGGGAGCAGGCCGAAACCGTCGCTGTCGATGTCCCACGTGGCCGGCGTGCCCTTTTCAATGTGGCCGTCGAGATATCTTACGACGATCTGCTTGTACGGATGCGGGTTCTCGAATCTGAATGTGTAGCCGCCTATCTCGATAAGGTCCTTGTCGCTCAGCGGCGTGGGCTCGGTCATTTTCTGCAGATTGATTATCACGAAATTATTGCCGATGGGCTCGGCGAAAATATGTTTAACGCTCTTGTCCATCTCGGCGTATATCTCGAGATGGTGGCCGGCCACCGATTTGTGAGGCAGCGTGACGGTCGCGTCCTTGGCGCTGCCCATGATTATTGAATCGCGGCGTGCGTCTTTGCCGACGCTGTTCAGGTTGATCGCCACGGACTTCGACCTGTCCCGCTTCCTGCCTTTCAAGTGGATCAGGACAAGCTTGCCCTCGAGCGCGCTCCGAGGGCGGGAGCCTATCCAGAAATATCCGCCGACGCCCAGGATAGCCGCCACGAGAATGACGATGAGAGCGTACGCCATCTTTTCGCCGGCCCGAGAGAAGAAGTCGGACACCGCCGTCCCGATTGACCTGCCCTCGGCGCCCGGCGGCGCCACCCTTATGCGCATCTCGAGGCCGTTCTCGGAAAAGAAGACCGTGCGCGTGGAACCTTTAAGCTGAACCGTTCCCTCGAGTGTCAGGGAATGCTCCGGCTTGAAGTTCTCATCCGTCGCGACCGTCACGACGAGTTCTTGCAGGCCCTCCTCTTTTTCGACTCCGGCGGCAATGGACATGCCCTCGGGCGCCGCGATGGTGCAGCTTGCCTCGATGGCCTGGCCCTCGGCCTCCGAATTCGCAATTAGCAGTATCCGCTGTGTATCCTCATAGGGCCAGCGCGGATCGATCGGGCCGAAATCGAGTATCTCCTTGAAATCCACCGCGATGCGCGGCTGGCTGATCTTCATTGTGATAGGAATCTCCGAGGGCTCGATGAACAGCACCTGGCCCGGTGCGGCCTCGAGCTTGAGGGTGCCCACGATCGGGCCGTCATCGGCGCTGTTCACGTTGACGGTGAAGCTCTCGCTCCACGGCCCGCTCGCGCAGTTGACGGTCCAAGGCTTGATTTCGACGATCGTTTTCGATGAGGCAAGCCCGCTGAATTTTGCGCTTATCGACACCATTATGACCTTGCCCGAGGGGTCTCCGCGCAAGGGGAAAAAGGCAAGCGAAACGGGCACCGAAGCCTCCGGGCCGACGATCGCCCCGAGGTCGAGCGAGACGGGCTCGACGAGCACGTGCGCGAGCACGAGCGACGCCTCCGTTTTCATAAAGCCGGCTGCAGCCTCCTCGCCCATGTCGAACGATAAGCCGCCCACCTCCTCGACAAACGACATCACCTGTGGATCGGGGTCCTCGCCCAGCGACAGGTAGAAAAAGCTGGAGTCATCACCTTTCATCAGATCCGGATATTTCTCGAGTATCTCTTCGAAAGTCATGGCGTGAGCGACGCTGTCCGGCGGATTGTTCTTGCCGTCGGACACGAGAATGATCGTCCGCCTGTGGTCGGGATACTTGCTCTCCAGGCGGCGCAGCTCTTCCATGCCCTTATCGAGCGCGCCCGTTATATATGTGGAGTACTCGCCCGGCTCGAGGCTCTCCAGCTCCCGCTCGATGCGCGCCACATCATCTTCCGATGTGATTTTCTGCCGGAACCTGAGCGTCACCTTTTCGCCGAACGTGATCAGCACTACATTATCGCCCGGACGCGTCTGGCGGGCGTACTCGAGGATGGCGCGCTTGACGTCGTCGAAAATTCCTCGGATGCTGGACGAGATATCGACGAGGAAAATTATGTCCTGATTGGTTTCGGCTTTCGACGCGGCCTCGGAGGCGGCCTTCGCGGGCCGGGGGAAAAAAACGCCGCCCAAAAGGAGAAGAACCATTGAAACAGCGGCGAGGGCGCGCCCGCGCCGCCGACGCGCACGGCTCATGGGAGTTGCGGTCTTTGTCACTCAGCCACCCGGGTGTGAGAGGATGGAGTTTCGTGAAAAACGGCGATTCACGCGCCTTTGCGGGCTAAGTATAGCATCAATTCGCGTCTCTTTTCAAGACGATCGTTGGCGGCGCGGGGCTCGCGGGCGTCCTTGACATTACCCGAGCGGCTGTGCTAAATTTCGGCTGATACCCGCTCCGGCCCGAAGGGGAACGATATGTCGTCCATAATAGACAGAGCGAGAGAGGTGCTCAGCGTTGAGGCCGAGGCCCTGCTGAAGCTGCGAGACAGGATCGGCGAGAGCTTCGAGCAGGCCGTCGACATGATCCTCGGCTGCAAGGGCCGTGTCATCGTCACCGGCATGGGCAAGCCGGGCATAATCGGCCGAAAAATCTCGGCAACGCTCGCCAGCACCGGCACGCCGTCCCTCTCGATGCATCCGGCCGACGCCATCCACGGCGATCTCGGCATGGTGACCAAGGACGACGTCGTCATCGTCATCTCGAACAGCGGCAGGACCGACGAGGTGACGCGCCTGCTGCCCATCATCAAGAAGATAGGCGCGAAGATGATCGCGATGACGGGCGGCATGGACTCGCCTCTGTCCGAACACAGCGACTGCGTGCTCGACTGCGGCGTCGAGGCCGAGGCGTGCCCGTTCAACATGGCGCCGACAGCCAGCACCACCGCCGCGCTCGCCGTCGGAGACGCGCTCGCCGTCGTGCTGCTCGAAAAACGCGGGTTCCGCATCGAGGACTACGCCTTCTATCATCCCGGCGGCAGCCTCGGCAGGCAACTGCTGAAAGTGAGCGACATCATGCGCACCGGCGACCGCAACCCGATCGTGACCGACGACGCGCTCGTGCGCGACGCGCTCGTCGCCGCCACCCACGCGCGGGCGGGCTCGGCCGTCATCGTCGACGGCTCCGGGCGGCTGGCCGGCATCTTCACCGACGGCGACCTGCGCCGCTGCCTCGAAAAGGATCCCGATCTCCTTTCCAAACCCGTCAAAGACTACATGAGCCGCTCGCCGTCGACCGTCTCGCCCGATAAGCTGGTCGGCGAAGCCATGCGCCTGATCAGAGACGAGCACAAAAAAGACCTTCCCGTCCTCGATGGCGACGGCAAACCCATCGGATTCGTCGATGAGCAGGATTTGCTGGGGCTGTAGGAGACTATCGGTTCACTCCCTCAGGTTGGCCCAGGATTCCTGCAAGCGATCTCCGCCAATAATTCCGTTACCGTTCCCGCACACCTGCCGGCTCTTCCGAACGCCAAATATCATCCCCTAACACCAACGTCATTCCCATTCCGCCGACGGCCGGCCCCGTGCCGGGGGGGGGGGGGGGGGGGGGCGGGCGGGCGGGGCGGGGGGGCGGGGGGGGGGGGG
>CBDUSG010000353.1:0-4430 GCA_965369575.1 uncultured bacterium
TGTACAGGTCCTCGGTCCGCGCGATGACGTCCGGCGGAAGCTGTGGCGCGGGCGGGGTTTTATCCCAGTCCGACGCCTCGAGGTGGTCGCGAACGTGCTGCTTGTCGAAATTGGTCTGAGGCCTGCCCGGCTCGTAGGTTTCGGCCAGCCAGTAGCGTGACGAATCCGGTGTAAGCAATTCGTCGATTATTATCGTCCCGCCGTCCCGCTCGCCGAATTCGAACTTCGTATCCGAGAGAATGAGTCCGCGCGAAGATGCGTATTCGCCGGCGGCGTTGTATATGGCGAGACTCTTCTCGACGAGCAGGCTCGCCTTTTCCTCGCCGATGATGTCGGCCATCTCCTCCTGTGAGATGTTTATGTCGTGGCCCGATTCGGCCTTCGTTGCGGGTGTGAAGATGGGCTCGGGCAGCTTTTCGGACTCCTTCAGGCCCCGCGGAAGTTTAATGCCGCAAACCGACCCGTCCCGGCGGTACTCTTTTGACGCCGACCCGGCCAGATACCCGCGCACGACGCACTCGATGGGATACGGCCGCGCCTTGTGGACCAGCATCGAGCGGCCGCGCAGCACGTCGCGATACGGCCGGGTCGAGGGCGGGTACTCGTCCACGTCGGTTGTGATAACGTGGTTGGGGACGATGCTCTCCATGCGCTCGAACCAGAACTTCGACAGCGCCGTCAAAACGCTGCCTTTGCCCGGAATCCCGTTGGGGAGCACGCAGTCGAAAGCCGATATGCGGTCCGTGGCCACGAGGAGTATGGCGCCGTCGACCTCGTAGATGTCGCGGACTTTGCCGCGGCTCAGTAGCGTGAGATCGTCAAACTCGGTCAGGATAACCACATCGGGTTTCATTTTGTCTGGTTCAGCTTTCTGCAATCTCGGCCCTCCGAAATATTTCGTCCACAAATCTGAGATGGTGCTTCATATCGAAGCAATCTTCGAGTTCCTGCTCGCTGAGGCGCGAGGCGACCTCGGGGTCGGCGAGAAGGGTTTCGCGAAAATCCGCGCCGTCCTCCCACACCTTCATGGCGCAGCGCTGGACAAGCTGGTAGGCCTGGTCCCGGGTGAGCCCCTTTTGTATCAGCCCCAGCAGAACGCTCTCGGAACAGGGCAATCCCTTTGTCTTTTGCAGGTTGCTCTGCATGTTTTCGGGGTAGACGAGCAGCTTGTCGATGACTCCGGTCAGACGTGCAAGCATAAAGTCGATGAGTATGCAGCTGTCGGGGATTATGATCCTCTCGACCGACGAGTGTGAGATGTCGCGTTCGTGCCACAGCGCCACGTTTTCGAGCGAGGCCATAGCGTTGCCTCGCACCACCCGCGCAAGGCCCGAGATATTCTCGCTGCGGATGGGATTGCGCTTGTGCGGCATCGCGGAGGAGCCTTTCTGACCTTTTTCGAAGAACTCCTCGGCCTCCAGCACTTCGGTGCGCTGCAGGTGCCTGATCTCGGTCGCAAACTTATCGAGCGAACTCGCGATGATCGCCAGCGTGGTCAGAAACTCGGCGTGCCGGTCGCGCTGGATTATCTGCGTGGAAACCGGCGCGGCCTTGAGTCCCAGTTTCTCGCATACGTATTGCTCGACGGCGGGATCGAGATTGGCGAACGTGCCCACTGCGCCGGATATTTTGCCGAAGCCGACGGCCTCCTTGGCCCTTCGCATCCGCTCCAGGTTTCGCACGGTCTCGGTGTACCACAGGGCCATCTTGAGGCCGAAGGTGATCGGCTCGGCGTGCACGCCGTGGGACCGCCCGATCATAATTGTGTTCTTGTGTTCGTGGGCCCTTCGTCCGAGGGCGTTCATCAGCTTCTTAAGATCCTCGATGATTATATCGCTCGCCTCGCACAGGTTGACGGCGAGCGCTGTGTCCAGCATGTCGGATGACGTCAGCCCGAAATGGATAAAGCGCGACTCGGGCCCTACCTGCTCGCCTACGGCGGTGAGGAACGCGATAACGTCGTGCCGTGTGACGTCCTCGATCTCGGCCACTCGGCCGGGCGAAAAGTCGGCCCTCTGTTTTATCGCCTCGACGGCGTCGGCGGGGATTTTGCCGAGTTCCGCCCACGCCTCGCAGGCCAGTATTTCGACCCTGAGCCATGTGCGGAGCTTGTGCTCTTCGCTCCAGATCGTGGCCATTTCAGGCCTGGAATATCTTTCAATCATAGCCGAAACCCCGTTGTCCGGGAATGCGAAACTTCGCTGAAGGATGAGAGTCTTGCGCTCCGAAATGGGAAAGAAAGAAAACCGGATACAGCCGTATCATAGCAATTCAGACCGCATGAGTCAACCCCGGTTTCCGGGACTCATTTTTCTCCGACTCCAGCGCTTTCGAGATCGTTTCCCGCACCTTGTCCATCAGCTCTTCCTTGTTCTCATACGAATACGAGGAGGTGTCGATAGGCTCGCAAAATGTGACCTTGACGTGGCCGGGGCGTATGCGCCAGGTTGTTTTCGGAAGTACCCCGTAGGTGCCGCTCACGACGACGGGGACGAGCGGCGCGCCGGCTCTTGTCGCCAGCACGAAGCCTCCCTTTTTGAAAGGCCCCAGCGAGCCGTCGGGGCTGCGCGTGCCTTCCGGGAAAATCAGCAGCGGCATGCCGGACTTCACGCCTTCGGCGGCCTTGTCCATGCTTGCAAACGCCTGCGCCCTGTCGCCCCTGTCCACGCTGACATATCCGGCGGTTGTCAGGATCCAGCCGAAAATCGGGATCTTGAACAGCACCTTCTTGGCCACTATGCGGAACTGTCGCGGGACCTCCTTCATCAGGACGGGAACGTCGAAGTGGCCGTTGTGCGTCGACATCAGGAGAAAAGACCCTTCGGCGGGAATGTTCTCCGTGCCCGCGGCCTCGGTGCTGACGCCGCAGGTCCAGAGCAAAAGGCGGGCCCACGCGCGTAAGATCGCATAGCTCACCTCGCTGTGGGGCTTGAAAAGCGTGATAATAAGGCAGGGCGTTCCGAGCACGAGGGTGTTCAGGCCAATGAGGGCCACATAGAGGGCGCCCCGGAACAGGCCGGCCCTGTTCGGGTCGTCCCGTGAGGCCGATGTGCTTTTTTGCGCTGTGGCAGTCATGTGTCTGAGGCCCGGAAAGAGCCGTCATCGGGGAGCGACAGCCCGAACCACGCCGGGCCTGCCGCAGTTCATCGCCCGATACGCGCCATCGCGGACGCAAATCAATAGGTTTCCTTTTTCTTCCACAATCCGCCGATGTAGGCGTAGATGATCTCGCGCTTGCCGGAGTGCGCAAGGCTGAAATGGCCGTCCTTTTTCGCCTCAGCGTACACGGTTCGGCGCTGCGTCAGATAGGTGTTTTCAGTAAAGCTGAGGGTCGCGACATAAGGGGTGCCGACCGAATTCGTGCGGCGCATGCTGTACCTGGAATCTTCGCGTTCCTTGAATGTCTTATAGAAACGTCCCCCGGACTGGTAGACGTTCGATTTTACCTCGCGCTGATGATATCTGTTGAACTGCTTGATCTCCCTGTAGACAACCCTCTTGAGGCCTCTGCGGGCGCTCGCCTCGCCGCCGCATCCGGCCATGGCCGCGAGGCAGGTCACCCCGAGCGACAAGATCATGAGCCGAACGTACTTTTTTCTGGTGCCCGATGCCGGCATCCTATTTGCCCTCGTCTCCGGACACGCGGATTTCGATGGTCTCATAATAGCGGGTCTTCTTGAGCCTGAAGGTCCCGCTCTTTTCGGGCGAGCCACCGAAATGGTCTCCGATAAATCCCAATCTCGCGGTACCGAAATCGACTACTTTTTCGAAGGGGTCCCATGCCTTGAAACCGACGCGAACGTTGCCGTTCCAGTTTTTCGCGAAGACGATGAATACGAGGTCGTTGCCCCTCACGTACGCATCCCTGAAGCTCAACATCCCGCTGTCGCTGCGCATGATTATCTTAGGCTGGGGCGCGGGTATCTCGGTTGTCTTGTTATATATGTAATGGGACGCGAATGTGCCCAGGATAATGAGTGTAATCGCGATGATGATGTTTTCTTTGCGCCTGTATTGGCGGACTTTGGCCAGAACCTCAAGCCGCCGCCATTCGTCTTCCTCGCCCTCGTCTTCTTCGCTCACCAGTTCATCCATATCGATTCCGTCATCTGCGAACTTTCGCGCGAAGTCGTCGGCGAGCGTTTCCTTCTTCTTTTCGGGTGCCTCGCGACGCCCTACGGAGGCGCTTTTTTCCTTGATCTCTATGTCTTTGAACCCAAATTCCCTGAGTTGCGCCTTGACCTCCTCGGGGCTCTCAGCCGCGGTCGTTCCGCGGACGGTGCGCCCGTTCTTGTCGACGCCCTCGTAGTTGAATTTCCTCATTGCCGGTTCATTCTTGCCGCCTGGGGCCCGTCAGGTTCTTCGCCCTCGCACGGGCTGTCCGTATCACAGCGGAAACCCAATGATTTCATGGATTTGCCACGCTTGGC
>CBDUSG010000354.1:0-4425 GCA_965369575.1 uncultured bacterium
GGCCGCCCCTTTCCGGATGGAATCCGAACAAGACCGACCCGGACGATAAAATCGCAGCCATCGACGCGGTCAACGCCGTGTGCAAGCAGGCGGGAATACGTTTTGATCCCGAGAAGTCCCGCAAGAACGCCGGGCGGCTGTGCGATAAGAAAATCTCTCCCAGCATCGACAAGGCGCCTTGGGACGCGGCAATGATGGACATCCTCGAACCACTGGGCCTGGCCTACACCATCGAGGGCGGCTCCGTCGTCCTGACAAAAAGGTAGGTCGACGACTTTCGGCGGCGGCGCCATGATACCGAAGAGAAAAGCCGATGCGAAAGACCGCAACTCAGGCGATGGTTGGCGCTCGCACAGAGGAGATTTAGGGTCAGGCCCTCGCCGGCGGGGGTCTGCTTGCATTTGCGGCGGGTGTTGGGTAGAATTGTGCGGAAACTAACCGCGGTCATTTTGAGCGGTTTCCCACTCGCCCCGATTTCAGGAGGTCCAGGAGGTCATCGTGACAACCACGTTCAGGAAAAAGGAAGCCGAGGTCGTCGTCGTCGGAACGGGACCGGGCGGCGCGACGGTCGCGCGTCAGCTCGCGCGCGCGGGCAAGAAAGTAATCCTGCTCGAATGCGGCAAGGACCGGCGCGGCAAGTTCTACTACGGCACGCATCTCGGATGCCTGCTGTATTGCGACAAAATGGGCCTGCTGATGACGAAGGAGGGCCTGAACATCATCCGCCCGCTGCTGGTGGGCGGCGCGACGAACCTTTATTGCGGCTGCGCCTCGCCTCCGCCGGAGTGGCTGAAGGAGAAATACAAGGTCGACATCGACGCCGAAGTCGGCGAAACGATTGAGGAACTCAAGATCGCGCCGTTGCCCGACCACATGCTCGGCCCTGCGTCGAAGCAGATGATGGAGGCCGCCAACGAACTCGGGTACGGCTTCGAGCCGCAGCCGAAATTCATGGACACCTCGCGAACGCAGTTCGATTGCGGCGCTAAATGCATGCTCGGCTGTCGCTGCGGCGCGAAATGGACGGCGGCCGAGTATGTCGACGACGCCGTCGCCGCCGGGTGCGAGCTGGTGACCGACGCGAAGGTGACCGACGTGATGATCGACCACGGTCAGGTCATCGGCGTGCGCGGCAAACTCGAGGGCAAAGACCCGTTCGAGGTTTACGCCGACACGGTCGTCGTTTCCGCCGGCGGCATCGGCACGCCGATCATCCTTCAGCACTCGGGCCTGTTCGACGCCGGCAAAGGCATGACGATGGACCCGACGGTCATGGTATACGGCGTGGCAGAAATACACGGCAACGCATTCGATCCTCCGATGACGGTCTCGTGGTGCGACGACGAAAACGGCTACATGCTCAGCACGCTGATCGATCCGTGGTTGCTGTATCCGCTCATCATGTCGCTCAAAGGGCTGAAATATCCGTTCACCGCAATCCATTACCGCAAAACTTTCGGCATGATGATAAAGGTCAAGGACGAGATCGCCGGCGGAATCACCATGGAGGGCAAGATAAGCAAGCCGATGACCGAGCGCGACGAGGGCCGGCTGAATCACGCCTCGATCGTGTGCAGGAAGATACTCATACGCGCCGGCTGCGACTCCGACTCGATATTCGTCTCTCCGCTTCGGGGCACGCATCCGAGCGGCACCGTACGCATCGGCGAAGTGCTGGATAAGAACCTGCGGACCGAGGTCGAGGGACTTTATGTCTGCGACGCGAGCACATTCCCCGAGGCGCTCGACAGGCCGACCGTGCTCACGATCATCGGCCTGGGCAAGCGCCTGTCGCAGCATCTGCTGAAAAAGAAGGCACCGAGCAAACGGAAGGTGAAGGCGGCCAGCTAGCGGCGAGTCGCCTTGTGGAGGGCAAGTTGCCCCCCACATCCCAACATGAGATGCTCCGCAACGGCGAGTCGCCGCTGACATGAGATGCTCCGCAGCGGCGAGTCGCCGCGGACACGAGATGCTTCGCATCTCTAAAAGAAAACCTCCGCCGACCGACGCAGATTGTAGGGGCGCATGGCATGCGCCCTGAAGAAACCACGGAGTGCGGCGAGTCGCCGGAAACATGAGATGCTACGCATCTCTACTTTTAAAGAGCGTTTCATGGCGGGCCTTACTGAACCATTTCCCGCAAAAGCCTATCCCATGCGGCTGCCACATAGCCGACGGAGAGATGCGAAGCATCTCACGGAGGGGTGTGGGGGGCGCCTTGCCCCCCACAGGGCTCTGCCCGCCGCCGCCGGGCGCGCATCTATTCTTCGCTGCCGCATTCGCCGCCTTCGCCGCTCAGCATCTCGAGCGCGTGCGGCAGGGCGAGTCGTATGAAGGAGAGGCATTCGCGGACGGCCTTGGGGCTGCCGGGCAGGTTGACGATGAGCGTGGTTCCCAGCGTTCCGGCCACGGCTCGCGAGAGCATGGCGGTCGGCGCCACCTCGAAGCTTTTCAGCCGCATAATCTCCGTTATGCCGGCGAGTTCCTTTTCGATGACGGCGCGAGTGGCCTCGGGCGTGACGTCGCGCGGCCCAATGCCCGTGCCGCCGGTGGTGAGCACGAGATCGGCGGTCTGCGCCAGGCGCCTCAGCGCATATTCGATGTGACCTTTATCATCTGCCACGATGTCGTGCTCGACGACATCACCGCCCATTTCCTCGACGATCTCGCGTATCGCGGCGCCGCTTGTGTCTTCGCGCTCGCCGCGCGAACCCTTATCGCTTATGGTGAGTATCGCCGTTCGCATCATTTGCCCTTCCCGGCGAATCGCCGGTGACATCGATTGCTTCGCGTCCTGGCCCTTGCGAAAATCGATGGCCCCGCGTCCCAGCCTCTCATATAGAAAAATGTTTCGGCTCTCTCCGCCTCATGCATACATGTGCGGCAATGCAGCTCTCACTTATCGAAGCGCGTCAGGAAAAGGATGCGTAGCATCCCCCGTTGGCGGCGACTCGCCGCCCTCGACCAGAATTTCATCGCCCTTTTTTATCTTGCCGCCCTCGAGCACGCGCGCGAAGATTCCCTCGCGCGGCATGACGCAATCGCCGGCGGCCTCATAGATGGCGCACCTGTCGTGGCACTCTTTTCCGATCTGTGTTATCTCCACCAGGCATCGGCCGATTCGGACTTTCGTGCCGATGGGAATCTCGTAAAGCACGAGTCCCTCGGTAGTGATGTTTTCCGCGAAATCACCGTAACCGACGTCGAGCCCGGCCGCGCGCATCTTTTCTATGCTTTCCTCGGCCAGCAGGCTGATCTGGCGGTGCCAATCGCCCGCGTGCGCGTCGCCCTCGATGCCGTGATTGACGGTCAGATCGGCCGAATCGACCGGCGACTTCTTCATTCCCTTTTCCGAGCTTGTGGATATCGAAACGACGATTCCCTTTTTCACGATTCTACCACCTTGCGGCAAGTCGCGGCCAGTGGCCGCCGACATGAGATGCTTCGCATCTCTTTTCCTGACGGATATTGACGACTTAATCCGTTTATGTACTATTAAACGCGCCTGGCATCGCTCTGTGAAAAAAAAGTTGTTTCAAAGCCGGCCTTACCGATTCATTTCCAGCGAGAACCTGTCCAGTGCGACTCAAACATAGCCGACGTAAGGATACGAAGTATCCGCCGTCAGCGGCCACTGGCCGCCGGCGACTCGCCGGCGCCGCGCGTGTATTTGCCGCTTTTGCCGCCGGATTTCTCGAGCAACCTGATGTCGGATATAACGATGCCCTTATCGGCGGCTTTGCACATGTCATAAATGGTGAGCGCGGCAACCGCCGCCGCGGTGAGCGCCTCCATTTCGACGCCGGTCTTCGCGGTGACTCTTGCCTCCGCGGTTATCTCGACCGTGGCCTCTGCCGCGTGAAAGTCGATCTTCACGTTCTCGAGCGGGAGCGGGTGGCACAACGGAATCAGCGCATGCGTCTGCTTCGCGGCCATTATGCCGGCGAGGCGGGCGACTTCGAACACGTCTCCCTTCTGGATTTTTTTGTCGACGATGAGCCTGAGCGTTTCCGGCTTCATGTGCACGACGGCGCCTGCGCGCGCAATGCGGCGCGTGGCCCGTTTTTCGCCGACGTCCACCATCCGCGAGGCTCCGTCTTCATCGAAATGTGTCAATTCCGCCATTTTCAGGTCCTCAGATTAGTTTAACCGCGTTCGGATCGAACAGGCAATAGACCTCCTCGCCGAGCTTGAGGCGGAGTGCCTGCAGCGACTCCCTCGATATGACGCTCGTGAGCCGCACGCCGACGTTGATTACCATATGAACGTCGGACTCGTGCATCGTCATGCTGACAATTTTTCCGCGATAACAATGCGTCGGGGCCGAGGCCGCGGGCTCGCGCGAGACGGATATCGCGTGCGGATCGATAGAGATATGGGCCGCGCCCCCGGGGGCGTAAGCGATGTCTATGCTGATCTTGCTGC
>CBDUSG010000355.1:0-4420 GCA_965369575.1 uncultured bacterium
GTCCATCCTTTGGTGGCCAACTCGAGACCGTACAAGATCGTCGCATTTGTAAGTGCGTATGTCGAGGTTTTCGGAACCGCGCCCGGCATGTTGGAAACGCAATAGTGGACAATGTCCTCCTCTATATAAGTTGGGTCGCCATGGGTTGTCGGGTGTGTGGTCTCGCAGCATCCGCCCTGATCGACTGCTATGTCGACCAGCGCCGAACCTCGCCGCATGCGGCTCAGCATCTCGCGCGTCACCAGCTTGGGCGCACGCGCACCCGGAATCAGGACCGATCCGATAATGAGGTCGGCGCTCGCAACCTCCTCTTCTATGCTGGCGGGATTCGACATCAGGGTCGAGACGTGTCCCTGCATTACGTCGTGAACGTATCCAAGCCGCGTCGGATTTATGTCGAGGATGCTCACGCGCGCGCCTATGCCGACCGCCACGAAGCACGCGTTGGTTCCCGCGATGCCCGCCCCGATGATGACCACCTTCGCCGGCGGCACGCCCGAGACGCCCGGCAGCAGGATTCCGCTGCCGCCGTTTTTGGCCTCGAGACAGTACGCTCCCATCTGGATCGAGAGTCTGCCCGCGACTTCGCTCATCGGCACGAGCAGAGGAAGCGAGCCGTCGTCGAGTTGAATGGTCTCATACGCGATTGCGACGACCTTCTTTTCCATCAGCTTCTCGGTGAGTTGGCGATCGGCGGCGAGATGCAGATATGTGAATATCACCTGGTTCTCGCGCATGAGCGAAAACTCGGACTCGAGCGGCTCCTTGACCTTGACCACCATGCCCGAGCGCTCCCAAATCTCCGCCGCGCCGGAGCAGATTTTAGCGCCGGCATCCGTATAGTTTTTGTCGCAGATGCCGCTCCCTTCACCGGCTTCCGTCTCGATCAGAACTGTGTGACCGTTCCCAGCGAAGGCCGACACGCCGGCCGGTGTAATCGCGACGCGGTTTTCATCGGCCTTGATCTCCTTCGGAACTCCGACAATCATCGCTTCCTCCCTCAGGAATATACCCGTGTTCTAATTTCTCCGGGATGCTGTCGCGCGGCTCGGCCTCTTTGCACCCGCTCGGCCGGCCCGGCGGCCGCCGCCTCGTTCGGATACGCATATGCCGGCCTCCACTATGCCGAGTATCCGCCGCATATGTCGCCGCACGGTCCCATCGTTTCGCGAGATATCGACGCCCGTAAAAATCCGAAATCGCTCTTTCTGATACCTGCTTGCAAGCGTCGTGAAAAACATCGAGTATACGCTGTCGATCATGTAGGCTGCATGATCTATCGGCAGGTCTTCCCTGATGCTACCGGACTCGATGCCCTCGGACAAGACTTTCTTGAAGAACTCGGCAGAGCGACTCTCGAGCGTCCGGGCCAGGCTGGATGGGAATTTTTCATCGCCCGAGACGCTCAGGTCGAAATACATCTTGAACATGTTGCGGTAGCGGGCAAACGCGCTCAGACTTTCCTCGAACACTTTCTCGATCCTCTCGATCGGCTCGAGATCCATTGCCTCGATAAGGTCGAAGACCTCGTTCTGGATGCGAGAGGCCTCGAGGAACGTCGAATAATAAAGGTCGCGCTTGTCGGCGAAGTAGAGATAAATGGAGCCTTTTCCGATGCCCGCACGTCGCGCGATAGAGTTTACGTTGGCCTTGTGATACCCGTGCCGTGCGAACTCTGCCGCCGCGTTTCTGAAAATGCGGTCGCGCTTTCGCTTGTCGATTTTGTCCAGCGCCTTTTTGGCCATATCTCGATATTCTCGCGTTCGATCAGGTATCAGGTGACTGGGCGGTCACCCAGCACCGGATTTATACCATATGCGGCGAGTCTTGTCAAGGACATCTCGGAGAGGGAATATTTGTCATGCGCACGCGCGAGGCTCGCCCCGCGGTCTGCCGTCGGAAACGGGTTGTTGCGCGCGCTTTCTTTGCTGGAGGGAACACGGGCGCGCACCGGCATGGAATCCGCCGTTACGCGACATCTCCTCCGCGTTTGTTCTGAAGGTTCGTCCCTGTCGGGTTTTCGCCCGGAGCGGGCTTGGCGCGGGCCTGCTCGGAGCCCAGAAGCTCGCCGAGTTCCTCGCCGGTGACACCACCGTCTTCCGGCATGTCTTTCGGCGACAGGAGGCCCAGCCGGAGTTTAGTGTTTGTCTGCGCGTCGCTCATATTAAAATCGCGCTGTTGGCGCAGTGCTCGACGATTGCGCGCGTCACTCGGGGCTCGCCTTGCAGGAACGCCTCGAGGAGCGAGTTGTCGGCAAGCTTGCTTATTTCGCGGCAGATGCCGCTGGTCTTGGCGTAAATGAGTCCGAAGCACTCCCAATCGAACATATCTTCGGACGAGCCGCCGACAAGAAGTCGGAATTTGATGTACTGCTCGGTCTCCGACGCCGACAAAGGCAGGAGGTATGAACTCATCGCGATGCGACTCCGCAGCGAGCTGTATCTCTTATGACGCAGCCGCCGGGGGAAGGTCTCCTCGGCCAACATGATTATGGTGCATAGTTTTTCCTGTGGCGTCTCGAGGTTGGTCAGCGTGCGGATCATGTGGAGCTGATCCGCCGGCAGAAAATGGGCCTCGTCTATGATCAGGACCACGCGCTGCCCCATGCTGTACGACTGCATCAGGTATGAATGGATGCATTCGAGCAGCGCCTGCGTGCTTTCTCTCCCGCCGGGACGCACGATCTCGAGCTCGTCGAGTATGCAGCCCAGCATTCCCATCTTGGTCATCCCCGGGTTGGCCAGTATTACGACCGGGATGAATTCGCTCTCCGCCAGCCCGGCCAGCAGCATCTGCGTCAGCAAGGTCTTGCCCGTCCCGCTGCGTCCCCACACGAGCCCCAGCGCCTTGCGCTGCCGAACGCACATCATCATGCGCACGAAAGCGGCCTCGTGTGTCTGTGTGCGGTAGAAGAATTCGGGATTAACGCTGTCATTAAACGGCGCGCGATGAAGCCCGAAGTGGTCGTAGTAGTCGAACGTCATATCCAGCGGCATCAAAGCCTGCTCCATGGTAGTCTCCTTTTTGGTTTTCATCGTGGATAGCCCTTGACAGCCCGCCGATGACCCTCCGCCATCGGCTTTCAGCCGGCCGCGCTATCGGCAACAGCGTCAAAACGCGCCTCCTCATTCCCCGTTCGGGGCGATACCACCTTTTCCCTCCGCAGTGAAGCGGCCAGTTTGCGGATCGCCGCCGAGGCCCTCGAATCCGGGTACGCAAGCACGAACGGGACGCGCTCGTTCACCGAGCGCCGCACGCGATAGTCCTCCCACACGCAGCCAAGCTCGAGCACCGTATGCCCCAGAAAGCGGCTCACGCAGTTGGATATCCGCCGCATCGCCACCGAGCCTTCGCGCGCGCTCCTCACTCGATTGGCGACGATGCCGATTCTGCAATAGGCGTTGCGCTCGAACGCCAGCTTGATCAGGGCGTAAGCGTCGGTAATTGCGGTGGCCTCGGCCGTCGTGACGACTATCACGAAATCGGCCTCGACCACAAAATCCAGAACGGCCCCTGAGACGCCGGCCGCGGCGTCGATGAGAACCGCATCGTAACGCGACCGCAGCTTCTTGAGTTCGTCCAGGAGCTTCCGCCGCCTCGGGGCCGACAGGTTAGCAAGCCCGTATACGCCCGACGATCCGGGCACCACGTCGGGACAGCCCGGCGCGCGCGCGATGATGTCGTCGATCCCGCAGGCTCCGGAAAGGACGTCCTTCAGCGTCGGGCCCGCACTGAGCCCGGCAAGGAGATGTACATTCGCGACGCCGAGGTCGGCGTCGAGCACGGCGGTCTCAAGACCGGTGCGGACAAACTCGGCGCCGAGACTGAGCGCTATGTTGCTCTTGCCCACTCCGCCCTTGCCGCTGGCTACGGCGATCAGTCTCGCGGGACGGGGCTCCGGCGAACATGCCGGCTCCAGATCGCCGCTCCATCCCGAAGGCTCGGCCAGCATCCTCGCAAGGCGCTCCTTCAGCACACTCGGAGGCAGGCCCTTTTTGTGGAGACGGCCGGCTGCGGCAAGTATCTTGAGGTCGCCGGAGGTATAGCAGCGGGGAATCTCCAGCCTTGTGGATGAGAGGAAATCCTCGCATTGCATCTCGAGGAACCTGAACCGGGAAGGCTCGATGCCCAAAAAACGGGCGGCCTCATCGGTTTTTGTGCGATCCTTCAGGGTCGAACCCATATAGAATGCCCTCATAGAGACCAACATCTTGTACCTATCTCAGATTCTAATACTTCATATGGTATTTGTCAACCCTTTTCGGAGATTGGGCCAAACATTTTTCGGGCGCATCGGTAGGGAAATCCGTCAACCGCGGCGAGTCGCCGCAGACATGAGATGCTACGCATCTCTATTCCTGACGGGTATTGACGGCTTAATCCGGCGGCGAGTCGCCGCGGACATGAGATGCTCCGCATC
>CBDUSG010000356.1:0-4392 GCA_965369575.1 uncultured bacterium
CCGGCCGGCCGAAACCGGACCGATTATCCTCTGAACGCCCGTGCGCGAAGCCGCGGCCCGAAAGACGGGATTATTGCGCCAGCAGGACGTTCGAGGCCTGAAGACCCTTGGGCCCATCCACGACCTCGAAGATGACCTTCTCGTCCTGATTCAGCGTTTTGAAGCCTTCACCCTTGATCGCGCTGTAATGCACGAAAACGTCGTCTCCCTCCTCCCGCTTGATGAAACCGTAGCCCTTCTTGTTGTCGAACCACTTGACGATTCCTTCAGACATGAATCTGTCCTCCTACAGGGTGATCCGTTCCGCGGTCGGGGGGCCGACACAGCAAAAATCCGCAGCCATGCCAAAGCATTCTGCGGATTCATATCGCGTAAGCATCATCACAAAGCCAGCCCAATAATTCGCCCTTCCGCCTGACACATAAATATATATCACATAATTCCGGATTTGTCAAGATTAATTTTACCGGCGGTCAAAGAAAGGCCGCGGCAGCTCATAAGCATTGCACCTGCAACGCCTTGCGTAATGCCCCTCAAAACACGGGCCACTTATGAAGCACTCGGATGATTTTTGGACTAACTGCCTCTCGTTTCTCGTTTTGCAGGGCCGGGCAACTGTCTCTGATTCGGTGCGCCGACTACATGGCCGGGGCGAGGATGCTAAGCATCCGTGGGTGCGGCGACTCGCCGCCCGTCAGGGGGTGCAGCGCCTCGCCGCCCGTCAGGGGCCGACCTGGAGGTCGTAGCCGGACTCGATGGTGCGCACGAGCGAGGTCAGCGCGGAGTTGATCGGGGTGGCGACTCCGGCCTCGGCGCCGAGCCTGGCGACGGCGCCGTTGATGGCGTCGATCTCGGTCCTCGTTTTCGCGAGCACGTCTTGGAGCATCGAGGAGACGTTGGTGGCGGTGAGGCGGCAGACCTCTTCCACCTGCGCGAGCGGATCGGCCTGCGCTATTTCAATGTTCTTCGCGCGGGCGACGGCGACGGCCTCGGCGACGGCATCTTTCATTATCGCGCGCGTTCCGTCGAACTCGAGCAGCCTGCCGTTGTTGAGGCGAGTGATTGCGGTCAGCGCGTTGATGCCGACGTTGATGACCAGTTTGCTCCAGATCGTCGCTTCGAGGTCGTCGGAGACCTGCGGCTCGAATCCTGCCGACTCGAGGATGTCCCTGACCATCTCGAGGTTGTCGGTGAGCCGGTTCGACGGCGTGCCGATGACCGTCTTGCCCGTGCCCGCGTGAATGATCGAGCCGGCGGCGACCAATGTCGCGCCCTGGGCGGTAATCCCGCCGATGGCCCTCTCGTCGCCGAAGGCGCGGCCGATCACCTCGATATTGCCGAGGCCGTTCTGGAGCGTGAGCACCGGCGTTGACGGCCCGACAGCATCCGCGACGCTTTCGACGGCGCCCTCGGTGTCGTAGGATTTGGTCGCGATCACGACGAGGTCGCAGCCGGCGGCGTCCCGGCAATTGGCGGTCGCCTCGACGTCGATGCGCCGCTCGCCGGATATTCCCTTGATGTGGATGCCGGCGGCGGCGATTTTTTCCGCGCGCTCGGGCTGGTTGTCGACCATGACGACACGATGGCCGGCCTCGCGGAGCATTGCGCCGAAGAGGCAGCCGATCGCGCCCGGCCCGACGATCGCGATGGTGTGTTCGGATGCTGTCATTGGAAAAGAATCTCGGGAGACCGGTTCAGAGCTGCTCAACTTTCAGGCCGACGGAAAATTGCGCCCGGCCGCCGGCCTCGATTGTAAACGGCCAGATCAGCGAGACGGATGAGCCCTGATACGTTTTCTCAAAGCCTCCCTCTGACTGCGAGACCGTCTCTATCGGGAATCTCCAAAGGGTCGCAGCCGGCTCGCAGCGGACAACGAGAGCAACGTTCATCCAGCGGTCGACGAGCCGCGCGAGGGAGACGGAATCGACCGCGCCCATGCTGTTCATACGGTTTTGTTCGAGTGTCACGCCAGGCACTTCATAATAGCGGTCTTCGTTGTCTCCCGCAAGCAGTGTCAGATTCAGCTCGACCGCGAACAGCTTCCAATCGACGGCCTCGCCGCTCTGTATCCGGTAGCGGGCCTCGATCCCCGACTCGTCGCCGATTACGAACTCTTTGTCCATGACAATGGGAATCGTGCGGTCCGAGTGGCGCAGGCGGCCCTCGCGCCTCAGGATCAGCCTCAATCCGTCGGTGGTCTCCGGTTCTCTTAATAGCGAGTACGGCTGCTCTATAAAGTCGCCGCATTCATCGTGCCGGCCGGAGGCGAATTCCTCGATCGTCGTCCCGGCGGCCAGAAAATGGTCGAGGAAGCAGCGCCGGTCGTATGAATCGTAGTGGAGAATCTTCTCGAGCCCTTCCTCTTTGACGCGCACGATGTCATGGATGGACTGCACGTCGCCATCGGCCAATCCGGCGGGCGCATTCAGGATTTTGCGATGATACGCCTCAGGCCTGCGACTCATGACATCGGTGATGTTGAAAGCCTTCGGCTTGTAATCGATCTCCGCCACGGAGCCGCCGCAGCCGGGGCTGATATAGAAATTGTAGTCCTGCGACGAGACGATGATTTCCTCGCGGCCGTCGCAGTCGTAGTCGATACGCTCGACATGAATCGCGGAGTTATCCGCGTGCAGTTCCTCATCCGCCATCTGCTCGGCGCGCAGGAGATGGGTGTAATTCGCGAATCTCAGATAGTTCAGGTACAGGCCGCCGAACAGGCCGTGCCAGTAGGGGCAGTTGCATTGTCCGCGCCACAACTCGCGCCGGGCGTCGGCGGCGTTTTTGCCGGTCATCGAGCTGACTTTGCGGCTCACGCGCACCATCTTCTTGTGCATGCGGTTGGCCTCGGGATATTTGGCGAGGAAGTTGCGCCAGAATCCTCCGCGAACGAACGGGCGGCGATCCTGGTAGGCGCCCTCTTCCTTGAGCTTTTCCACCATGCGCTGAAATTCGGCCGAGGCGTCCGCGGGCAGCGCCCACTCCATCATCTCGTCGTAGGAAGCCGTCGGCAGGTATATGCGACCGACCGGCAAATTTGAATCGATGAACTCGGAGAAGGTCGGCATTTTTATCCAGTCGCCGCTGCGCTCCAGCGTTGCGAAAAGGTTCTCGAGATAACCGTCCGTATACACCCATTTGTATGTGTCGGGCCACACCCCGAATTTTTCTGCGTCGTCTCCGTAGGTGATATTTTTGGATCGGCCGTCCGCGATGATCGAGCGGAGGTATTCCAGGGTCGTCTCGACGGGCTTGAAGGGGATCTGGTACCGAAGATTCTTATCAATCGGAAAGACGGCGACTGAGCTGCCGACGTCCTCGGTCAGGTAGTATCCGAACATCTCGTCGGGACCGAGGCCGGCGTGCGAGAAATGGGTCTCGTCGATGATCGTATAACCGAGGCCCGCCTCGGCGATGATCGAGGGCAGATGCGGCTCCCACACGCGCTCGGTCAGCCACAATCCGCGCGCCTTCTGGCCGAATCGCCGACGGATGTACTCGTTCATCATCGTGACCTGGCCGACGGCGTCTTCCCTTGGGATAATCGGCAGGATCGGCTCATAGAAGCCGCCGCTGAGCATCTCGACCTGGCCGCGCCCGGCAAGCTCGGCGATCTTGTCGATGTATCCGGGCTCGTTCCGCTCGAACCACTCGAGCAGCGGACCCGAATAGTGGAGCGACACGCGGACTCCCGGGTGTCGCGCCAGGGTCTCGAGGAAAGGCCGGTAGCAGGTTTCGTAAGCCTCCCGAAATACGCCCTCGAAGTTGCCGACCGGCTGGTGCGAGTGTATTCCGAGCATCAAGTTTACTTGCGCCGACATGATACCCGCCAAAGTTCGGAGATGCTGCGCCTGTAAAGTTGGGTCACCGGTGCCGCGGCCTTTCTGCGCTGCGGATGGACAGAAAGCTCGAAGCGCTCTTCAAGCGGAATCGATCGAGCCGGAGCCTTTCATCCCGGGGCCGACAGATGAAAGGGTCTCAGGAGCGCCGGCTCAAATATCGACCCCGCGCAGGAACTCGGCGGCTTCTTCCGGGATGGTCGGATTGATGTAAAAGCCGGTGCCCCACTCGAAGCCTGCGACTTGCGTGAGCTTCGGCATGATCTCGATGTGCCAATGATAGTCCAGGTCTAACGTCACCCAGTAGCCCATCCTCGGCCAGCGCACGGGGCCGGTGTGCAAGACGAAGTTGTACTGCGGCTGGTTGAGCGCGACGGCGAGCTTTTTCATGACCGCGATAAAGGCCTCGCTCAGCAGCACCATTTCGTCGTGTTCCATCGATTGAAAATCCGGATGATGACGCTTGGGAAGTATCCATATCTCGAACGGAAACCGCGAGGCGAACGGGCAAAAACCCAGGAACCCGTCGTGTTCATAGATCACCCGGAATCCC
>CBDUSG010000357.1:0-4379 GCA_965369575.1 uncultured bacterium
AAAAGACCTCCGGGACGTGAATGCTTCGAGGAAAGCGCTCCGTCAGTGACGAGCATAACCATCGCCTCAACGTCAGAGCCCGCCTCAAGCTCAGGCGCGATCTTGTCGCTCGTTTCTTGTTCCAGATAGCCGACACCTTCGCCCGAGTGACGCATAACCTTGACGACTTTCCCCTCGGACTGATCGTCGGACAGCAAGCCAAGTGTCAATTTTTCCGCGGGTCTGCAATGTTTGAACACCTTTTGGCTTTCGCGGGATTCGGCCACAACCTCCGCATAGATTTCCCTGGGAATTGTCTGGGTCGCCACGACACCCTCCTTTCCCCTAATACGATTGACTCCTTATCCAACTTAAGATTGACAGAATCTTTGCGGCATGTCAATAGACGCCATAGTTATGTCACGCATTTGGTGCCAGGCACCGGAGTGTGACATAAGCATCAGTTTTGCGTTTTATTTTTTTCTTTGTGTTTTTGCGTCTTTATGGTTAGAATGTCTCCGAGACTTCCTTTGGATCAGGCAATAGTGAGGTAGCAAGAATGATCGGCAAGACCATTTCCCGTTACAAGATCATCGAAAAGCTCGGCGAGGGCGGCAGGAGCGTAGTGTATAAGGCGGAGGACGTCCGGCTGCAGAGAACCGTCGCGCTCAAGGTTATGGCGGAAAGACTGCTTCGAGACCCGAAGGCGCGGGTCAGGTTTCTTCGCGAAGCACAGGCCGTCGCGCAGCTTGAACATCCCAACATATGCACCGTCTACGAAGTCGATTCGGTAGACGGGCATACATTCATGGCGATGGCCTACGTCGAGGGACAGAGCCTCACCCGAAAGCTGGAAACCGGCCCCCTCGAGGTCAGCGAAACGCTCGATATCGGTCTTCAGGCCGCACATGGTATACACGCGGCGCACAAAAAGAAGATCATTCATCGCGATATCAAGGACGGCAACATCATGATCAACGCCGACGGGGTCGTGAAGGTCCTCGATTTCGGACTGTCGAAGCCGCTGGCGAAGGACCCCATCACCAAGCCGCGCGCGGTTCTGGGCACGGTTCCGTATATGTCGCCGGAGCAGGTCGCCGGCGAGCCCCTCGATTATGGGACCGATATCTGGGCGTTGGGCGTCGTGATGTACCGGATGCTGACCGGGAAGCATCCGTTCAAGGGCCGGAATGTGGGCGAAATGGTCCAATCGATCGTGAATGATAAACCCGAGAAGATAAGGGTTTTGAGGGCGGACGTGCCGGAATCGCTCGATTCCTGTATACAGAAAATGTTGGAGAAAGATCGAAAGCTCAGGCACCGAAACATGGGAGTTGTCGTCAAGGACCTGAAGCATGTGAAATCGCACTGAATTTGAGCGCGCGGCCCCTGACCGCTCGTTCAGGGGGTCGCGTCAGGTCGGCGCGAATATCTTCTTGCGCCAGAGCCGGCCAAATCCTGATGCCCGGGCGGTACTGCGCTTGCCGGCTGCAATGAAACCCGCCCCCGGTGGAGTGTGACTTTCCCCCTGTCTTAAAACCTCATCTCAGCGCATTTTACCCCGCCGACCAGCCGAAATGGCCGCATTCCCGCCATTGGATTCAAAGCAAAACGGTTTTCTGCCGACTAATAGGGTAGAAGATCGCATGGCGGGGAATCGAAAATAGTCGGTTTCCGGAGAGAATTATCATCTCGCCTATGGCGAATATACGAAAAAGTGGGCAAACTGAAAATAAAAGTATTCTTGACATGGGTTCGGCCATGTGCTAAACTTATTTGGCTTATAGCATAAACATAATTCGCGCCTGACGCGGGCGCCCGGCGTTCGCTCCAGCCATTCGAAATGAGGGCGGGAGGGCGGGCGAATCCAGTAGTAAACGCGTTGTTTTTCGGCCTTCGAACGGGGTCGTGAAGGGAATGGAAGAATGAAGAAGCTGGCGACGATTCTCGCACTGTGCATAGTTACTTTGGCCGGTCCCGCGTGGGGCGCGACATATTATGTTCCAGACAATTTCGGGACGATTCAGGCCGCGCTCGATGCGGCCGTCGACACGGACATCATAATTCTCCGCGACGGAGTCTACACCGGCGCGGGAAACAAGGACTTGGATTTCGGCGGCAAGGCGATAACGCTGCGGTCGGAGAACGGGCCTGACAACTGCACCATCGACTGCGAGTACAGCGGCAGAGGAGTTTACTTTCACAGCGGCGAGGGTTCGGACACCGTCCTTGAGGGCATTACGATCATGAAGGGCAGCGTCCCCGGCGACGGCGGCGGCATCCATTGCCGCAGTTCCTCATCCCCGACAATCGTGAACTGCCGAATCAGGGAAAACTCCGCTAACGACCGAGGCGGCGGCCTTTATAGTTATGACTCCAGGCCGACAATAGTCGATTGCGAGATCAAGGGCAACAGGTCGACTACTTTCGGAGGCGGGCTCTTCCTCAAGTATTCTCCGGTTATCTTAACGAATTGCCTGATCAAGGGCAACTGGACAGGCGGCAGCGGCGGCGGGATCAGTCTTTCGTACGATGCCGTCTATCCGTGGGCGCCGATCATTTCAAACTGCACCATCAGCGGCAACACGGCGACTGCAGACGGGGGCGGAATCTACTGTTTCTTCTCCGAGCCGACTGTTGTCGATTGCATATTATGGGCTAATACAGCCGCCGCCGGTCCCGAAATATCGCTCAAGTCGACCGCGAATCCCACTTCCCTCACGATCAGCCACAGCGACGTCGCCGGCGGTCAGGCGGCCGTCGATATCGAGGCCGGCTGTACTCTGACCTGGGGCGCGGGAAATATCAACTCCGACCCTCTCTTCGCGAACGGCGTAAGGGGCCGTTACTATCTGAGTCAGCTTGCCGCGGGGCAGGGCAGCGACAGTCCTTGCGCGAACGTCGGCAGCGATACGGCCGCGAACCTCGGTCTGACCGCATACACCACCCGCACGGACGAGGCGGGCGACGCCGGAACCGTCGACATGGGGTACCACTACCGGCCGTTGCCGGAACTAACCAGGATACACTGCGGACTGCCTGCGAACGAATCCGTTTTGTATTCCCCGCCGACATTCAGCTGGACGGCCAACGGCGGCACGAACGACGTTTTCGCGGTAGACTTCAGCCTCTCATATCCTATCACGTCGTATTGGTCCACCTACGACAATATGCGCCTGCTCATCACCGAGAACAGCTGGACGGTGTCCTCAGCTCTGTGGGCTCGCATCCCGGCCGGCAGCTACGTATATTGGAGGGTTCGCGGCGCGGACCTGGATGTTTCGCCGCTCAGCATCGTGACCAGCGACGAGGTTTTCTGGTTCTATAAGCCGTAGTTTCGATGTTCCGCCGGAGAGAAGGCTCTTCGCCGGTGCTGGGCGCGTTGTCTCTACATTTCACAGTCCGACCAAAGATATCCGCCCGTGGCAGGCGCGCCGTAAACAGCCCAAGCTGCCTTTGTTCCCGCTGTTCGAGCGTTTACCGCTTGCGACTTCCGGCATAGTCAACCTTCCGTCCATCCGATGATTCAATCGCCATTCTCAGAGAGGGTAAAGTTTCATTTCAGATCATCGCTTCAGGTTTTTGAGGCCGGTATGAAGGCGGCGGAATGAGCCTCATCAAAGTGGATAGCGTCCGAAGGGCAGACATAAGCGCACAGGCCGCATCCGACGCAGTTCTCAGCATTGACCTGCGCCTTGGACCCGTCACCCTGTTCGTTCATGCTCAGCGCGTTGAAATAACATCTCTGCAGGCATTCCTCACAGCCGACACAGGCATCTTCATCGATATTGGCCTGGAACCTCGACGGTGAAACGAATTTCGCGCCGCCTTCTGTCCGGATCACGCTCAGCCCTATGCAGCAATCGTAGCAGCAGTTGCATATGAAATGATCGCTGTGGTCGGTGTTCATCGTGACATGCACGAGACCGGCCTCGGCGGCCCTTTTCATGATTTCCATGGCCTCTGCCTTATCGATCTCCCTGCCGGTTCCGCGCTTGATGGCGTAGTCGGCGCCCCTGTTGAGCTGCACGCATACCTCGACGGGCAGGCCACAGGAGCCGTCGACGACCCGGCACGTGCACTTTGTGACCGCGAGCCTTCTTGCTTTCTCAACGATCTCGGCGACATTTTCATAATGCAGAATCTGGTTCTTATCCTCGAGCGCGGCCTCAATGGGAATAATGCGCATGGGAGGATTGTCGAGAAACTGCTCGATGGCCTTGGCGGTCTGCCCCCACTCCTCTTCCGTAAACTCTCTCCAGAGGTCGTAGAACTCCTGAGATGCGTCCGGCCAGAGAATGCTTGCGTCGTGAAACTGGCCGGTGTTGCGGCACATGCGATATTTTCCGGTGCTCGCCGAAACGAAAACCAACCCCTTCTGGAACAGGACCTCGAGCGCC